>JANOKO010001410.1:0-14995 GCA_031419335.1 Planctomycetota bacterium | reverse complement strand
CGACCGCCGCCACGGCCACGCTGCTCGGCAAGCAGATCACTGCCGAGCCGCTCGACAATACCTTCAACGCTCAACCGCTGCTGATCACCGATCAGCCGGTCAGCCTCGAATCTGAACCAAACGACCAACGGGACAAGGCCCAGCCGATCACGCTGCCCGCTGTGGTGGCCGGAAGGTTCGATGTCCCTCGCGATGCCGACTGGTTCGAGTTCACGGCGGATGCCGACGAGAACTTTTACTTCGATGTCTACTGCGAACGTATCGCCGGGCGGGCGGACCCCTATCTCGTAGTCTTTGATGAGAAGGACAATCGAGTCGCCGAACTTGATGACTACGGCCACCGCATGAGTGCCTTCGATGGCCATCTGCGTGACCCGTCGGCCCAGGCGGTGAGGCTCTCGAAGGACAAGAAGTACCGCGTCCTGGTCCAGGACCGCTACCGGCGCGGCGGCGGGCGATACCAGTACGTCCTCGAAATCCGCAAGCCCCAGCCCGACCTGTTCGCTGCAGTGATTCATGGCAGCAACCCCGCCCCCAGTGGATTCAACTTCTACAAGGGAACGGCCAACTTTCTCGATGTGGTGATCCACCAGTGGGAGGGATACAACGGACCGATGACGGTCACTGCCGAGGGGCTGCCGCCCGGGATGCACGCCGTGCCGCTACGGATCGCGTCGAACACGCGAGGCACGTTCGTGGTCTGGACCGAGGAGGACGCCCCCGACTGGAATGGGAGCCTCAAGCTCGCGATCGAAGGAGAACGCAACGGGGAGAAGTTCAAACGCGAGGTGCGGCCCTACACCCGCGTGAGCAACTCGCTGAGTTCCAGTCGACCGACGCGCGAGATCGCCGCGTCGATTCGCGAACTCGGCCCGTACTCCGTAACCATCGACCCCAGCGAGTTGTCGATCGAGGCGGGCCAAGAGGCTCACATCAAAGTCACCGTAAAGCGGCTCTGGCCCGACTTCCAAGACAAGGTCGCCCTGCAACCGCTCAACTGGCCCGGCAACATCCAGTTGAGCAACTTCGACATCGCGGGGGACAAGACGGAGGCCACTGTCACGGTCAAGATCCAAGCCAACTCGCAACCGGGCGTCCATACACTGACGCTCCTCGGTCAGGGGCAGGTGCCGTTCCACAAGGATGCGGCTTCGAAGGAGCGGCCCAACACGCTCGAGTCGTTGCCCAGTCGTCCCGTGACGATCACGATCTCGGCGCCGCCGAAGCCGTAGGACGGGCTTTCCAACCCGTCCCCGAGAGACGTTCGACCTTCAAGGCGGTAAGCTGCAGAATCACCACACTTCACCTGACGAGACGGCCTGGAAAGGCCGTCCTACTGATGATGAGTCCCCATTGAAGCCGTAGGACGAGTTCCAGGCATGCCAATCGCTCAACCAACCCCCATCGTCCTCGGCTCGCGCTCCCCGCGTCGGTTGGAACTGCTGTCGTTGCTCGTCGCTCACGAGCGAATCGTGGTCCTTCCACCGACAGATCCTGATGAGCCGGGGTTTGAGGGGCTGCGCGAGGAGACGGCGATCCGGGATCAGTTGTTGCGAATCGCCCGCATGAAGAATGCGGACGTGCGAGCCCGAGCCGAATGCCCGAGCGAGGCACTGGTCCTCACCGCCGATACCGTGATCGTGGCAGGTCTCCCCGGAGACTACGAAGTCCTCGGCCAACCGCTACCGGGGGACCGCTGGAAAGAGACCGTGCGCCACTGGTTCCAAACCCACTACTTTCATCAGACCCACCGGGCGATGACAGCTGTGGTGCTATCGGATACCACTGGAGTGCAATGGGAGCGGATCGTCGAGACCAGCGTCACGATGGGGCCGGAGGATGCCGCGCTGCTAGAGTGGTATCTCGACACCGGCGAACCGCTCGGCAAAGCGGGCGGGTATGCTTTACAAGGAGCCGGGAGCGTGTTCATCACCGATGTCGCCGGAAGCCTGAGCAACGTCGTCGGGTTGCCACTGGAAGCCGTGCGAGAGATGCTACTGGAGATTGTGACACGACGCGACGCGACGTGAATCACGACGCGTCGCGTCGTATCACGGGTGTCTTCGCCAAGTGGCGGTAGTCTGCCATGTCTGCTCCCTCTCCCCCGCAATCAGCACTGCTTTCGGAGAGGGATCCGCTGTGGGGGAGAGGGCCGGGGTGAGGGGGCTTGAGCGAGAGATGTGGCCCCCTCACCCCACCCTCTCCCCCGCAAGGCGTCCACTTGCGGGATGAAATCGATCGCGGGGGAGAGGGGGCAGACACACTATCGCCATTTGGCGAATGCACCCTCCTATCACAATCATCAACGGAGCGAGTCGTGGTCGATCGTCGTGAGTTCCGGTTCGAGTTTCCCTGTCCGGCGTGTCAGGCCAGGCTCCGCCTGAAAGACCGCAGCTTGATCGGCACGCGCTGGAATTGTCCCGAGTGTCAGGCCCCGCTGGAAATCAAGGACGCGGGGCAGGGCGGCTTGGTGGCGAGCCTGGCAACAGCTCAATCAGCGACTCGATTGAGTCCACCCGCGCAGGCCAACGCCCCACGCACGGCTGCGGCACTGGTGGCCACGATCCTGATTGCGGGCGTGGCGGTGTTTGTGTTGTGGCCACCGGCAGCACCTCAAGAACCGGTCTCCGTTCAACCGCCTGTGATCGATTCGGTTCCGAGTGAACCCAAGCCTCCAGTGCATAACCCGCCCGTAGCTCCACTCGACCCCGTGGAGGCACAGTTGACCTCCCTCGGACGCTGGCTCCACGGGCAGCACGAGCAACACGGTGCGTTTCCGGCTGCGGTGGTCGGCGGTGATCTTCCCGTAGAGGAACGCCTGGGGTGGCAGGCTCTCTATCGCGATGAGACGGAACAGGGTCAGCGCGTCCCTGCCGACCATACTCGCAGCTGGAAAGACCCGGCCAATGAATTGTTCGTTCGGCGGCGAGCCACCGACCTCCTGAACCCGCGAATCGCAGCTGTGGCGAGTGATGAGGGGTATCCGGCCTCGCACTATGCGGGTGTTTCAGGGGTTGGGGCGGACGCGGCAAAGTTGCTGAAATCTCACCCGCGCGCGGGCGTGTTCGGATACGACCGCCGCACGACGCGCGAGGACATCAAAGACGGCACTTCAAACACGCTGCTGGTGGTCGGCGTGCAAGACCACCCACCCGCATGGGCTAGCGGAACCGGAAGCGTGCGCGGGCTAACCGCGGAGCCCTACCTCAATGGTCCCGATCATCTGGGGACGGGACAGGCGGACGGGATGCTGGTCCTGATGGCGGATGGCAGCGTGAAGTTTCTAGCAAGGGAGACGGATCCGAAGCTGATGCGTCGGATGGCCGCGATGGCGGATGGGTTGCCATTGGATTCCTCGGTGCAGGGCGAACCCACTGACCCGGTGACGCCACCGCCTCAGCCGAACATGGCTGAGGCAGGTCCACTGGCTCCTGTTCTCGCCGATCAACCGATCACGGTCGAACTCACTCCCGAGTGGGTCGGTTACGATGTGGAGAGAGGGCTGGCAATCAGCGTGACGCGGTTCGAGATCAAGACTCCGATCCCGTTGCGAATGGTGCTTCGGCAGATCGTCGAGATGTCCGCCCTGCCGATAGACACTTCCCAGGTCGCGGATGGCTCGCGACTCGACCAACCGGTGACGCTCGAACTCCAGCAGACCACGATTCGTGGCATCTTGGAGACGGCTCTGAAACAGGTTCAGCTAGAGTTCACGGAGGATGGACAGGGGATTCACCTGAAAGTCGCCAGTCAGCCGACGGTGCCAGACCCGGCTGTGGGGCCAGGCACCGAGCAGACCTCACCGTGATCGAGGACTCCGTCGATTGAACGACTCACGACTGAAATCAGCACCTGCTGCGCAAATTTTCGGTGGCCGGGAGACCTCTGCATCCCTACATCACCCTCGACCCAGCACTCCCGAGATGGAGGCTGACCATCACTCCAGCACTGGAGTGGGGCAATTCGGCAGCCTGACAATGGCCCCCTCAATCGTGGGAATTCTCTTCCCCTGAGATAGCCAAACGTTGGGCAGGGCGTAAAATCGCCCCGTCGCAGCACCCGAGCCGGGGTTCGAGGCTTCGCGATCAGGGGGGCTGCGCATGTCCACGGTGACCGAGTTGTCCGCACTCAAGACCACCATTCGCGAGCAGGCCCACGCCGCCCGCAAGGCCCAGCTCAACAAGGACGAGGTCAGCCAAGCCATCGTCGACCGGTTCATGAACTTGCCGGAGTATCAACAGGCCCAGACGGTCATGTTTTATGTCGATGTCCGGACCGAAGTCCGCACGCGGCATGCCCTGCATGCAGCGATCGCCAGCGGCAAGAGGATCGTGATTCCGTATTGCGAGGACGGCGAACTGGAGTTGTTCCATCTGGAGTCGATGGACGAACTGGAACTTGGGATGTATCGCATCCTAGAGCCGAAGGCCGAGTTGCGTGGCATCCCGGCCAAGAAGACGCCGGTCGAGGAACTCGATCTCGTGATGGTTCCAGGCGTCGCCTTCGACCGCCGCGGAGGTCGCACCGGCCACGGCAAGGGGTACTACGACAAGCTGCTGGAGCATGCCCTGTCGAAAACTCCGCTGATCGCGCTGGCCTTTGAATGCCAGATGTTCCCCGAGATCCCGATGCAGGATCATGACATCTTCATGGACAAGGTCGTGACGGAACAGGCGATCTACAACGGGCTGGGTCGAGGGAAGTAGAACGGAATTGATTCCGAGCAAAGTCGCCGGACTCTCCGAGTCCGGTGGTTCAATACCTGTCCAGTGTCTGGCCAATGTCTTTCGCGATTGGACCGCAAACCTTACAGCTCGCGCCATGTGGCACCGCAGAGGGCGCAGGGGCTCGCAGAGGACAGCGGGCAGAGGCCAAGCAGGGGCGACGAAGCAACTGCGGATCAGGCCCTCTGCAACCTCCGCGTCCTTGCGGTGAATCCTTGCGGTGAGATCTCGTCGGGGCTGGAGTCGACTGCCGTTGACAACGAGATCGGCAAACGGCCCGAGAGTTGCTACGGGCATGTCAGTGGCAATCTACTGATCAGCTCACCACGTCCCCCGAAGTTGGTGGTTTGCCGTACGGAGCGAAATCACAATGGCCAGTGCCGGACTACCTGGAACCTCAAGCCCGCCTGAGATTGCCCCTTGCCAAAAAAATCTGGCCGGGTACGAGCAGAATGGAAGTGTGTGAAACCTGTGGCGTTTCTCGTTCCGTTATGGCAGACTCCACCACGAGCATCCCGACAAGCGAGGGCTGGCTCGAAACGAAGATCGATGATCCCTTGTGATTCGTGGACTCTCGCATGCTTGATCTGAAGCAGTACATTCGCAGCATCAAGGACTTTCCCAAGCCGGGCATCATGTTCCGGGACATCACTCCGCTGCTCTCCCACCCGGAGGCATTTCGAGAGACGATCCGCCGCATCGTGGAACGATTCCGCCACAGCCGGATCAACGTAATCGCCGCCGCAGAGGCACGAGGATTCATCTTCGCAGCCCCGGTCGCGCTGGAACTCAATGCCGCGTTTGTCCCTGTGCGTAAGCCAGGGAAACTCCCCTTTGACACCAGCGCGTTCCACTATGAATTGGAGTATGGCCAAGACACGCTGGAGATGCACACCGATGCGGTCAAACCAGGGGATCGCGTCCTGCTGGTGGATGACCTCCTCGCAACGGGTGGAACGATTCACGCCTGCGCCCAGCTCGCCGAACGCAGCGGGGCAGAGGTCGTCGGCTGTGCCTTTGCGATCGAGCTGACCTTCTTGGAAGGTCGGGCACGCCTGGCTCCGCGTGACTGTTTCAGTGTGCTGGAGTATGCGGACGAGAGCTGACCCCTGGAGACTAAAGCGCATGTCAGCCCCGATCTGTGGCCTCACCCGCGATCAACCCCTCCTTCGGCATAACCCCTACAACCAGTTTATTCCATTCTTTGTGATCAATTGATGCGATGAGAACAACAGAGTGAGCGTGTCTCTAATTGACCAGCGAGCAGCCTGCGCCTACAAAACAGGGCCGACTGATGCTCCCTCTGGCACACCTTCTTATTCTCAGGAGAATTCCATGCGTTGGCTTGGTCAGCTGACCCTGCTTTTGGCATTGCTTCTCACGAGGTGTGGTCCTGCCGAGGAGAACCGAGTAAAGAGCATCCTCATCCACAGTGTTCGAATCGAATCACTACGGGAGTGGAAGTACATCGTCTTGCATCATACCGCCAGTGAAGCCGGCAGTGTTGAGAGCATTGATGCAGACCACCGCACTCGCAAGGATGCACAGGGGAATCCCTGGCGTGGTATCGGTTATCACTTCCTGATCGGAAATGGACACGGGATGCAGGACGGCGAAGTCGCTGCCACCTTTCGCTGGAAGAAACAATGCGAGGGAGCCCACGCGGGAGATTCTGTGTACAACAACCAGGGGATCGGGATCTGCCTGGTGGGCAACTTCCAAGAGGCACCTCCGACTCCTGCACAGTGGCAGTCACTCCAACTGTTGATACGGACGTTGAGGCGCGAGTGCCGCATCGACCATGCAGGGATCGTGCGACACACCGACATCAAGGCCACTGCCTGTCCGGGAAAACAGTTTCCCTGGGACCAACTGCTGAGGGTCGAGCAAGCACGAGAAGTCCAATCCCTTGGTACTCTTCGGAAAAACCCACACCACATCCACCAAGAATGAGTAGACTCACACGCCGCGAGGCAATTGAGACGATGGTCACCGGTCGATCCCCCTCGACCGGATCACAACCGCAATCCAGGGATGGATTCAGGCACGGGAGGTCGTCCGGGTGATCGAAGGACCGTTATCAGAAGACTACTTTTGGTTCGACGAATCCGAGTCGGACCACGAGTTCTTGGACCATTGGGATGCCACACTCTCCTCCGCGTCGAACGATGACTGGGGATGGGATGAGTGGGGGGATCTCGTTGTCTTCCGCCCCATGGGATATGAACCAGAGTACAAGTATCCACTCGTGATCTGGCTGTCGCTGGATGATGTTTCCGGAGTCACACTGCGCGACTGGTTCCCGGATCTGAGCGACAGAAACTACCTCGGCGCTGAGGTCCAACTTCGCGTGGGATCGACGGACATCCAACACGCGGATCGTGTCGCCATTGCGATTCGTGAAGTGGTTGCTTTCCATGGCATCCACAAAGGGCGCGTCTGGCTTGCTGGTACGGGGCACGCCGCAGATGCAGTCTTGCGGATGCTGCCCATACTTTCAAAACTCGTTAACGGTGGAATCGCCATTGCTCCCACGCGACAGACTCTCCAAGATCATTCCGTGACGCTGGGGAACTCGCTCTATCTGGCAGTCGAAGGGTCTGTTGAGCATGTCAATGCAGAAGTAATGACCGAAGACTGGGAACGCCACGCAGGACGATGTCACCTCACGGTCTGGGAATCCATCGGAACCTCCCGTCTGGCCATGTGTAGAGACCTGAATGCCTGGTTAATGCACCAGGTCTGTACTCCCGCTGGGCAGACTTTCCTTGGATAAGCGAGGCAGGGAACATGACTCGATTCTCTCTCTCTCCCTAAGCAGCCCGACGCCCGACGCCCGCACTTGCCCCAGTCGTTGCTGGCAGATCGACTAGAGTATGGATGTTCCCTCTGACCGGCTGCGAGGTGAACTCACCGTCCTGTCGCTCGATCCGCATCGGGATCGTCGAGGTCGGAAATAACATCGTCGACATCACGCGGGCCTGCACCTCCGCTCCGGGGACCATGCTCAACTTGAACTTGCCCAGGATCGTCGGCAGCGAGATCTTAAACTGCATCATCCCCAGCGGAGCCCCCACGCACATCCGTGGCCCCGCTCCAAAGGGCAGGTACGCATACGGCGAAGGTGTGGTCGTCAGCCATCGATCCGGCAGGAACCTTTCCGGCTGAGGGAACAGGCTCGGCATGTGGTGCGTGATGAACTGGCTGAAAATGATCGGGTTGCCGGGATTGAGATGGAACGGCCCCAGTTCCACGGGCTCCGCCGCCACGCGCTGCGAGTAGGCCGACGCGGGCATGATCCGCATACTCTCTTTCAGCACGCGATCCAGGATTGGCAACTGATCGAGCTGCTCCGCCGTGGGGGCTCCACCAACCAGATGTGATTGCAACTCTGCATGCAGCGCCGACATCACATCCGGATGCTGCGCGAGAAGGAATAGCGTCCACGTCAGCGTATGTGCCGACGTGAGATGCGCTGCCCCAAACAGCACGACCACATGCCCGACCAACTGCTCATCGCTGATGCCCCCTTGCATGTCGTGAGCCATGATGAGCAAGGAGAGGACATCGGTCCCCAGCTTCCCGCTGCGGCGGAACCGAATCATTTCCATAACCGCGACTTCGAGTTCCTCGGCAGCCTGTAGCAACTCATCATAGTGCCCGAGCAGTCCTGGATCAGACGAGAACACCGCAGGCCCGACCTTATGATTCAGAGCCACCCAGCGCTCGGTCAACCGGCCAATCTCATAGGCCATCTCCGGCATGTCGACGCCGAACAGAATGCTGCTGGTCAGTCGCAGCATGTAATGGGTCATTTCCTCGGCGATGTCTTTCGTGTCGCCGGGGTTCCACGTGGCCATCATGTCCTGCGTCATGCCGATCACGTTGTCGTGATACGCCTGGATCGACTTCTTCTGAAACGGCCCCATGACGGTGCGTCGGTGTTCTCGATGGGCCTCTCCATTCATGCTGAGGAGTCCGCTGGTCACCCGCCGCTGGGCCGACTTTCTCGGGCCTCGCACCGCAAAGAACTGCGAATGGAACCGCTTCGTATCGCTCAGGACATAGTGGTTCAACGTCGGCCCGAACACGAAGAACAGCCGGTTCGTGTCCTCCTGCAAGGCCGCGACTTCGCCGTGGAGGGCCCACAACCGCCGCATCATGTGAACCGGATCTCTCGCAAAATCAGCCACCGAACCATTGATCACGGGTGGTGGCGGTGAGGAGATCTGGAATGTGAGTGAATCAGGTCTCATGGTGGGCATCTCTGCCAGTTTTCCAGACGCGGCACATCCCTGGTGCAATCCAGCACTTTTGCTGCCGGGTTCTAACCCGGTTGCCACGACCCGACAAGAGCAAGTGCCCTGCGGGGAATTGCTCGATTCTCCAATTCTGGTGTGTGCCTCTGGATTGTCGGCGATTTCTCCGAAATCGCTGGATGCACGTGAGCGGTTACGGAAAGCCGACTGCGTCGGGCGGGGAACCGATGGAGGCCCGCTTGCCTCCGAGAGCGTCAGGTGTCGCTGAGAGTTGAACAGACGATTTCGGAGAAATCGCCGACCATCGTGATGCACACACCGGCTTCTACTACGGCAGGCTCGCAATTGACACACGCCGAGCTTTCGCACAGAGTGGAGTCTTCCGGCGGATTTGCTCTGCCTCTCGGAACTCGATGCCAGAGGACTTCCCGATGACGGTCGCCACCACTGTAGTCCCCGCACCGTCGCTCGAACTTAAAATCGTCACGGACGCCACGTGTACCTTTTGCGGGTGCGTGTGCGACGATATCGATCTGAGTGTGCGAGGGAACAAGATCATCGAGGCCAAGCGGGCCTGTGTCCTGGGCAAGGCGTGGTTCCTTAACCATCACATCGAGAACGAGCCAGACGCCCGCATCGACGGCCAGCCCGCCAGCTATGAGCAGGCGATCGAGCGAGCTGCCGAAATACTGGCGAACGCAAATTACCCAGTTACGTATGGTCTCTCCGACACGACGTGCGAGGCCCAGCGCGTCGCCGTTGCCATCACCGACTGGATCGGAGGGACAGTCGATACCACCACCAGCGTCTGTCACGGGCCAAGCGGAATGGCCTTTCAGGGGGTCGGCGAGGTCACCTGTACCCTCGGCGAAATCCGCAACCGTGCTGACTACTTGCTCTTTTGGGGCGGCAACCCAGCCGAAAGCCACCCGCGCCACTTCACCAAATACAGCTTGATGCCCAAAAGCGAAGAACTTCCCAACGGACGGAAGGACCGCACAGCCGTCTTGATCGATGTGCGAAAGACGAAGAGTTCGAAGGCTGTCGATATCTTCCTTCAAATCAAGCCGCGTTCGGACTTTGAACTGGCGTGGGCTTGGCGGCTGATGGCCAAGGGGATGGACCCCGACCCGAGTGTGGAGGCCAAGACCGGCATCTCGATCAAGACACTCCGCGAAGTCATGGACGGGATGATTAAGGCCAAGTACGGGGCGATCCTCTTCGGCATGGGGGTCACGATGACGCGCGGTAAGCACTTCAATAGCGGGGCGGTTCTGGCCCTGGCTCGCGACATGAACAAGCACACCCGCTGGGTCGCCAAGCCGATGCGGGGGCACGGAAACGTGACCGGGGCCGATAACGTGGTGACTTGGTCGACCGGTTACCCGTTCGGCGTGAACCTCGGTCGCGGCTATCCGCGGTTTAACCCGGGTGAGTTCACGACTTCAGACCTGCTCGCGCGGGGCGAGGCCGACGCCGCAATGATCATCGCCAGCGATCCGATGTCGAACTTCAGTCAGCCCGCTCGGGACCACCTGAAGAGCATCCCGGTGATCACCCTCGACCCCAAGATGAGCGAGACCGCGCGCATCGCCGCAGTGGCCTTCACGACGGCAACATATGGCATCAACACGGCTGGGACCGTCTATCGAATGGACGATGTGCCACTGCCGCTCCGTCCGGCATTCGAGTCACCGTATAAGAGTGACTACGAAATCCTGAAGATGCTGGAGAAGCGAGTGCGGGAGAAGCTGGCCGAGAAGCGTGGCACCGCTGCGGAACCAGGTTTCCCCTGAGGCATGCGGTGGGAAATATCCTCCCCGTCAGACAGCCTGTCAGGCCGTCTTACCCTCTCAGGACGGCCTGGAAAGACCGTCCTACGGGTATCGTTCAACCGCCCACTTGCCTTACACGAGCGCAGCCTCGACGCCAACCAAAGTTTGCACAAGCTTCGATAGTTCACGCGGACTAAACGGTTTACCGATCAACGCGGACAGCCGCAGATCCCGTTGAAGCATCCGTTCCGAAAGCTCGTATCCCTTCGAGGTCAGCATGATGATCAACACGTTATCGAACCGGATGTCCTTTCGAATCTTCCGGCACAACTCCAGCCCATCCATGCCACCGGGCATCTGGCAATCGGTAATCACCAGGGCTGGCACCTCACGACGGATGGCCTCCAGTGCCAATTCACCACTGGGATACGTCTCGACCTCAAACCCAGCCTTGCGGAGGGCCATGTCGAGCGTGCAGGTGATATGAGCATGATCGTCGCACGCGATGACTCTCGGTCTAGAAACAGAGGGCATTGCTCTCTCCTGATGATGTAGAAACTCCACAGACAACGCTAGTTCTTTGGAAGCTGTTCGACTCCCCTGAATAGGGGGCAATTGTGAATTGCGTGAAATATCAGGTCTCCAAAGGCACGACACCACTGATACGCTAATATGGCAGAATCGGAGTATTCACTGCGATCGTATTCCGGAGTCCTGATTGCCAAATGTGTCCTGCGGCCTGGTGCCCGTGACAGCTCGTTCCGTAAGACTGTCCTCGGCTTGGTTCGGCGTGATTGTCCGTCAGTCACACTCAGAGCTGGATTTCAACGGCAGGGAGACACCCGGTTCCCCGGGTGTGGGTGAAATCGCGCTGAGTGTCAGAGAGAGAGTACGCATGCATCGTTCCCTGGATCCCATTTGTCGCCGTAGTGCCTTGGGGCTATTGGCCGGTTCCTTGTCTTCTGCCATCTGGGCTCAAGGGAAGGCCCCAAGCCCAGCCGTCAAGCATCTCGCCATCGGCAACTATGGGATGAAGTCCTTGACGACCGAAGAGGCGATTCGGGCGATCGCTGGTATCGGATTCTCGGGGTTTGAGTGCTGTGCGATCTCGGACTGGGACAGCACACCCGCTCGCATGGGGGCCGCGCGACGCAAGTCCGTCAGCTCCCTGCTCTCGGAATCCAATTTGCGTC
Organism: Planctomycetota bacterium; assembly: GCA_031419335.1. Lineage (GTDB taxonomy): Bacteria > Planctomycetota > Planctomycetia > Planctomycetales > Planctomycetaceae > TH-plancto1. Next base: position 3,044 of record JANOKO010001410.1, on the reverse strand, counting down.
TGGTGGCTGTCATGGAGAATCTGCCCCCCAGTGCGGAAGACCAGCAGCACGCATTCGGAAAGGAACGACTTAAGGCGGCATTAGTGCTGGGACGGGATTTGATGCCCGAACAGCAACCGCTGGTGCAGACGGTTCTGGGTGGTGGGAAGTGGGATGATGTGAAACAGATGTTCCGCGATCGCGTCGGGGACTGGGCGAAGCTGGCCGAGGAACTCGATGCCATCGTCTGCATTAAACCGCACCGGTTCGGTGCCATGTCGACTCCCGAACAGGCCGCATGGTTGATCCAGCAACTCGGGGACACACCGCACATCCGGATGGTGTACGACTATAGCCACTATGCCTTCCGCGATCTCACCGTGGAAGCCACGATCAAGCAGGCCCAAAATCGGGTGGCCTACGTCGCCATGAAGGACGCGATCCCAATGGGAGACAAGGTCACGTTTGCCTTGCCGGGTGCATCCGCATCGGTCGATCACGCTGCGATTATTCAGGCCCTCCGAGCCACCGGATATCACGGTGACTTTTGCTGCGAGGTCAGTTCGCAGCTCTCCATGCAAGCCATGTACGACCCCATTCTGGCGGCCAAGACCTGCTTCCAGAACATGGCTCCGTTGTTTAAGGAATGATGCCGTATGCCCCTCTGCGGCATCACGCGGGATGGCACCGTTTGGCTCGCTTGGGAGCCTACCGGTGTGCCTTGGCATACGAGGTCTCTCGGTGAGCTTCATTACGTGACATTCACCTCGACGCAGCCTCGCGGCTGCTCATCAGTGTGCAGGGTGAATATGCCCATACTGTGGCGCTGACCGATGATGCCGCCGGGCGCGAGTCCCAGGTGACCCAGCCAGACGGGGGGCTGGTCGGGCGGCACCCCGGAGTCTTTCAAGGGTGTCGCGAGCGCCGAATGACCACGGCCTTTGCAAAGCCGCAGACCGTGCCGCTCCGCTCACTGCTTTGGTCTGAACGCTGCGATCCGCTCCGGATTTGTCTCCAGTCGAGGCCCCTTGATCAGGTCCACGCAGTACGGGATCGCTGGCATCACGGCGTCGAGACACTCGCGAATCGCCTTCGGCTGGCCTGGAAGATTCACGATCAGCGATCGCCCCCGGATGGCAGCTGTCTGGCGGGAAAGGATGGCAGTGGGGACTTTTTCGAGTGACACCTTCCGCATTAACTCGCCGAACCCGGGCATCAGCTTGTGAGCCACCGCCATCGTCGCCTCGGGGGTCACGTCGCGGACGGCAGGACCGGTGCCGCCGGTAGTCACGACGAGGCAGCACTCCACCTCATCGCAGAGTTCAATCAGAGTTTCTTCGATCAGCGTCTGGTCATCGGAGATGACCCGCGCGACTGGCTCCCACGGTGAGATGAGTACCTCACGGAAGTATTCCGAGATGGCGGGTCCGCCCTGGTCTGCATACTCGCCCCGGCTGGCGCGGTCGGAGACTGTGATGATACCGATGCGAGCTAGTGGCATGAATCAACCTGCCGGTTTGGCGGCACCGACGGAAGGGGGCGGAGCGAACGAAAGCAACGGGTTATCACCGAATTTTTGCTGGCACTTCGGGCATTTCGCTTTGGCCATCCCTTTGCCATCCTTGCCGCCCAAGTTGTCCTTCCCCCGTCCCGCCTCACTCAGGGTCAGACTGCACGAGCCACACTTGTAGCCCACAGCCACGAGCTTGATGCTCGGGTCAGCTTTGTAGTAATCCAGCGAGCGGAGGGATCGAATGGGGGTGTTCAGTGCATGGCACGTGAACTCGTCAAACGCATCCTCCAGCGGGGCTCCACAATTGGCACCGAAGCCCACGAGCCCCATCTGATCATGCAGGGACTTCGCAAACGCACGGAACTCCGACAGACTGAAAGACAGGTACTGCGGCAGTGCGTTCGGGTCGTCTGCATACGGCATCTGAACCGCGATGCGCCCGGTCCCGAAGATGGCGATCCCGGCGAAGAGAGATTCGGCTCGATTGATAACGGGTTGCACCACCCGCATCTGGCGGATCTGATCGATGGTGAAGATGTACTTCTCTGTAGCAGGCAGCTCTGGGCTGGGCTTGCCATCCTTGAGGTGCTGAAGCATGGCTTCACGGGCTTCGATCTTCTTCTTGTCACCACTCCCGCCGCTGCCAAATAGCCCACCGGATTTCTTCGGAGCCATGTTCACGAGCAACATCTCATCCGACGAGAAGGCCATGTCGAATTCGACAAACTCCTTCAGCAGGCTGTCGGCTTTGAGTTTGAGCTTATCAGGACTGACTGTATGCAGATGCAAATCCTTCATCCACCCCGAGAATGCTCCCGCAGCATCCACCGGTCCGGATGAATTGGCTCCCGCAGTTGCGGTTTCGGCAGTCTTCTTGCTGGCCGAGTAGTCAGGTGGATTGACGGGGACAATGAACGGCGTGCGACAGCGAGGACAGCGACCCTGCATCCCACGGTGAGAGTCCTTGACCTCGAACCGACAGCCATACGGACAGTAGATGATAAATCCACCCGCAGCGGTGCGAACGCCTCCCGCCAGACTGTTGGGTCGACGTTTCTTTTTCCGCTGCTCGGATTCGGTCACATCCTGGGTGACCATCTCGAACAGCGCCTCGTCCTCAGACTGGGGACGATCTGACCGAGATGCAGCCGCTCCCGTGGGTGTCAGCGAAGGGAGCGGGGAATCACTTTCAGTGTTTCGGATTCCCCCCAGTGGGCTGAGCGGTGAGGGCGCGAGGGTCGGAATATCCGACATGTCTTGGAAGGGCTCGATTCGAACCGGACCCAGAGATGAGGAGGCTCCGATCGGCGGGATGGTGAAGGCCATCGACTGGGTCATCGGGACCGACAGTTCGAAGTCGTCGTCATCGTCCCCGACCAGTGGCAGCGCTCCCGCATCGTTTTCGCTCATCTCGAGATAAGTGAGCGGCTTGGGATTGAGCTGCATCTGCTGGTATTTGACGGCCATGTCTTTGCGCATGAAGCCGCCACAGTTCCAACACCGAACGGAGTTCGGGCGGACCATTTCGCCGCAATCGGGACAGGGCTTTTCG
>JANOKO010001409.1:0-3465 GCA_031419335.1 Planctomycetota bacterium | reverse complement strand
TGAGACGACCGAAGGGCTGCAAGTCGAACTCGTCATGGACGAGCCGCGCGTCCGCCAGCCACTGTATATGTCGTTCGATGATCGGGGGCGGATGTGGGTGGTGCAGTACCTGCAATACCCGTTTCCCGAGGGGCTGAAGGTCGTGAAGTACGACCAGTATCTGCGGGCCGTATTCGACAAGGTGCCCGCTGCGCCGCCGAATCATGTGCCGGGGGCGGACCGCATTACGGTCTATGAGGACACGGATGCGGACGGGAAGTACGACACCTCGAAGGATGTCATCACGGGTCTCAACATCGCGACAGCGGTCGTGACCGGCTACGGCGGAATCTGGGTGCTCAACCCGCCGTACTTGTTGTTCTATCCCGATGCCAATCGTGACGACGTGCCGGACGGCGACCCGGTGGTGCAGCTGTCGGGGTTCGGGCTGGAGGACACGCACTCGGTGGCCAACAGCTTGTCGTGGGGGCCGGATGGGTGGCTGTATGGGGCCAACGGCAGCACGACGACGGCCAATGTCTCGTCGGAAGTGACCAAGAACGTGAAGTTCCTCGGCCAGTGCATCTGGCGATATCACCCGGTCACGAAAGACTTTGAGATCTACGCCGAAGGGGGCGGGAACACCTTTAGTCTGGACATCGACGGCGCGGGCCGCGTCTTCTCCGGAACCAACGGCGGCGGCACGCGCGGGATGTACTACCCGCAGGGGAGCTATGGGATCAAGGGCTGGGCCAAGCATGGTCCGCTGACCAACCCGTATGCCTTCGGCTGGTTCGAGCATATGCGGCACGAGGGGGACGGCGACCGGTTCCCGCAGACGTTCGCGATCTACGAGGGGGGCTTGCTGCCGGAGAAGTTCCACGGCATGGTCATCAGTGCCAACGCCCTGCACAACCGCGTGTGGGCCAGCGAGTTGATGGCCGACACCTCGACTTACCGCACGAAAGATCTGCCACCGATCGTGACGACGCCCGATCACTGGTTCCGGCCCGTCGACTTGAAGGTGGGACCGGACGGAGCGGTCTATCTGGCCGACTGGTACGACTCGCGGCTCTCGCACGTCGACCCGAGGGATAACTGGCACAAGGCGAGCGGGCGGATTTACCGCATCAGTGGGCAAGACTCCATGCCCAGCATGAGCCCCTTGGGGAAGCCGTGGACGGCCACCGACTTCACGAAGATTGACAACGAGACACTGCGAGAGTTGCTATCACACCCCAACAAGTCGGTGCGGTTTACAGCGGTGCGGGTACTGAGCGAGCGGTTGGCTCCAGCAGCCCTCACCCCCAACCCCTCTCCCGGGGGGAGAGGGGAGCCAGAAGTGTTGCGTGCGAGTCTGGTCGCTACCGCGATAGCTAACGGCTCAGGGGCTCTGGAGTCCCTGTGGATCGTCTATCGCACCGGCGGTTTCACTCCCGAACTGGCCATGGAACTGTTGACGAGTCCCAACGAGGACATTCGCCGTTGGGCAGTCCGTCTCATCGGCGACGACCGCCGGATCGATGAGGCCCTCGCCGCCCGCATGGTGAAACTCGCGACTGAAGAGTCATACGTCCAGGTTCGCTCGCAACTGGCCTCGACCGCCAAGCGGCTTCCGGCAACGTACGCCCTCCCGATCGTGCAGGCCCTGCTTCAACGTGATGAAGACTCCACCGATCTGCACATGCCGCTGCTTCTCTGGTGGGCCATTGAGGCCCAATGCGGCGGCGACCGCGACGAGGTGCTGAAGCTCTTCGGCGACATGGCTCTCTGGGATCACCCGATCACCGCCAAGGTCATCGTCCCCCGGTTGATGCAGCGGTACGCTCTGACCGGCAAGTCGGAAGACCTAGAAACCTGCGCCCAGTTGCTGGCGATCGCCCCATCCGATACTCACCAGCAAACCCTCATCAGCGGGTTCCTCGAAGCCTACCAAGGCCGCGAGATCAAGCAGCTCCCCGACTCATTAACGAGCGCGATCACGGCCTACCAGAAGTCCCTCGGCCAGGATGATCTGGTCCTCAACATCCGGCTCGGTAAAGCTGAAGCCATCGACCAGGCACTCAAGTTCATCGCCGACGAAGGGGCCGACCGACCGAAGCGGCTCAGCTACATCGCGGTCCTCGGCGAGGTGAAAGCCGCCCCGACGGTGCCGGTCCTCATCAATCTGCTCGGCTCACCCTCGATTGCCATCAAGCGGGCCGCGTTGCAAGGGCTGATCAACTTCGACGACCCAACCATCGGCGAGGCGATCTGCTCGCGGTATCACACATCGCTCCCCGATGAACAAGACCTCCGCAGCATCGCTCACCGCGTCCTGGCCAGCCGGGCACCGTGGGCGAAGAAGCTGCTCGCCGAGGTCGCCGCCTTCCGCATTAAGGCCAGTCTCATCCCGCTCGACATCGTGCAGCAGATGCGGCTGCACAACGACCCCGAGGTGCAGGCTCTACTCAACAAGTTGTGGGGCAAGACGCGGGCCTCGTCGGAGGAGAAGCAAAAGCAAGTGGCGCGGCTGCGGACAGCTCTCATCGCTCAACGTGGAAAGGCCGCCGATGCGGAGCAACTGACGCGCGGGCATGTGCTGTTCACCAAGCACTGCGCGACGTGTCACACGCTGTTTCAAGAGGGGGGCAAGACCGGGCCCGACCTGACCGGGTACGAGCGGGACAACCTGGACTTCATGTTGCTCGCGGTCGTCGACCCGAGTGCCGCCATCCGCGAGGAGTTCACGCAGTTCCAGATCGTGACCACCAGCGGACTGACTCTCACCGGACTGATCGACAAACAAGACGCCCGCACCGTCTCGATGCGGGGAGCCAACAACCAATCCACGCTGCTCAACCGAGACGAAGTCGACGTGCTCAAGGCCATGGACACTTCGATCATGCCCGATGGTCTTGTCGACAAGATCAACGACGCCGAACTCGCTGATCTGTTCGCCTACGTGATGACGCGCACTCCGCCGGTGAAATGACAAGACGAGGGTCTATCGATGCTCTACTTCGGTCGCAGCTATGAATCATTGGTGGTGACGGGTCGTCACGTCGACGTTCAGTGTGAAGAATGTCGATGTCGCTATTCCTTTGAACTCGTGCGGACCGGAGTTGGTACGGAATCCGCCCACTATTTGATTGGAGGGGAAAGGGCTATCCGCGTTTCGCGTGAGATTGCGGCGAGAGCTTCTGAGAATCGACTCGCGGTGGAGGCAGACCTTGTGCCCTGCCCCCAATGCCATTGGATCAATCGTGGGCTGGTCGATGGCTTTCGTCGCAGTTGTTATCGCTTTCTGACAACATGGGCTATTTGTGTTGCGGCATTTGGAATCGTGTTGTTCTGGGTCTGTGGCGGAGTGCTGGCCTTGATCGATCCCGTTCCGCTGCCCAGGTTCCAAATGTTGGTCATGTTCCTCTGGGGGCCGCTCATCTGTTTAGTGGTTGCTGGGACATTGCTTGTTCTTCAATCGGGATTGAGGCACCTGATTCAGCC
>JANOKO010001408.1:0-8359 GCA_031419335.1 Planctomycetota bacterium | reverse complement strand
TAATAATCACTCGCAGGTCGGGTCGCCTCGGCAGAATCTTCTTGATGTACCCCATCAGGAAGTCGATGTTCAGCGACCGCTCGTGGGCCTCGTCGATGATGATCGTGTCGTACCGATCGAGGTAGCGGTCGTTTTGTGATTCGGCCAGCAAGATCCCGTCGGTCATCAGCTTGATGAGTGAGCGCGGGCTGGAGACATCGTTGAAGCGAATCTTGTACCCGACCTGCTGCCCCAGCTTGACGCCGAGTTCCTCCGCCAGCCGGGCTCCGACCGAGCGGGCAGCGATGCGTCGCGGCTGGGTGTGGCCGATCAACCCGCTGATCCCGCGTCCAGCTTCTAGACACATCTTCGGCAACTGCGTCGACTTTCCCGACCCGGTTTCGCCGCAGACGACGATCACCTGATGGTCGCGAATCGCGGCGATGATCTCATCCCGTCGACTGGTGATCGGTAGCTCCGCATCGTACGTGATCTTCGGCACGTCGGCTGACCGCTGATCGCGAACACGGGTCGACTTCTCCAAGTCTTGCATCAGCTTGGTCAGCGGCTGATCGAACGCCTTCCCCTGTGACTTCAACTGCTGCACCGAACGCAGCGCGCGCGTCAGTCGGAACTGATCCCAGCGCATCGCTCGGGCAATTTGGTCATCAAGGTCAACTGGCCAGTCCAAGGGGTGCCTATGGTGAGAGGGGGAAGTCACGACTCTAGATTCGCAGCACGGCATGGTAGCAGAGCGAGCCAATTGCTGTCCGACATACCCCCCGTGGCCAGCGCTGTGAACAGGATGGCAGTCATTGGACTGGCGGATTGTCGGCGATTTCTCCGAAATCGCTGTGCGAGGGCCAGGCCGAGGCGATTCGTGACGTAGAGTGTGGAACCAGCGATTTCGGAGAAATCGCCGACATTCAGTCCGCCCCATCACTTCAATCGTGTTCACAGCACTGGGGCGAGGCTCATTGCCCTCTTTCGTCACGCGCCCTCTGGATCGCGGTTCACTCCCCAGCGGGCAGGCCACACACCCGACTCTGAGCTGAGAGGGGATACTGGTTCGATCGGCCATCGCTGCCTCAACAGCGATTCGTCGCACCACCGTGTTATACACAACGCCGGGCCACGATGGCCCGCGCCTTGCCAGCCACTCTCGCAAACAGTAACACTCCCGGTTCGTTCCCCGGCAGCGGCAACTTGCGGCGGATGGCGTCGGCGTCGATGCTCATGTGGCGGCACTTGATCTCGACCTGTCCGAACGGCGAGGTGCGGAAGTGATCGCGGATTTCGCGGGTGTTGTTGGTCAGGTCGGCCACCACCTCGAAGCCTCGTACGAATGGCGAATCGACCAACGTGTCCCCGGTCAGGTACTCCTCCGCGTCATCGAGCCGCCGCAGGTCCAGCGAATCGCCGACGCAGTCGACCAGCCCCGCTCTTACCACAGCCGGGTCGGGATCGAACAGGTACTTCCCAAGCGGGGCCAGCCGGGGCCGGTAGTCCCACGGGTCGCCCGCGATCGTGGCCCCTTGCGGCAGGATCGTCGCTCGAAACGGAGCGGGTTGCCTCAACTGGCCGAACCAGATCGTGGCCTCCTTGCACTCACCGTTGACACTGACGAGTTCGATCTCGCAATCGGTGAACTTGCCGCCGAAGTTGCTGGCCGGGGAGACCTTGATCGCGCCCCCGGCTGCGGTCTTCGTGAGTTCTTGAAGGTATGGGAGCCCCGGCGAGCCGAACTCGAGCCGCACCTGTCGCTGGCCCTGTGTGCGGCGGTCGGGGTCGAGGTGTACGAACCGACCCGCGACCGCGACCGACTCGACCGGGCTGACGAGGGTCTCGATGTTCGAGGCGACGCAGTACGCCTCGGCGTTCCGCTGGGTAAACCATGCCGCGAGCGGCGACATGTCGACGGCTTGCACCTTCGCGTGCTGCGCGATAGCGATGGCGTCCGCCCCGATCCCGCAGCAGAGGTCGAGGACCGTCTGACCCGCACAGGCCGCGAACCGCTGGGCCTTGTGCCTGGCGACGACTTCTTGAGTCGCCTGCTCCAACCGCGTGCGGTCGAACCACATCGACTCTGCTCGGCTGAATCGCGACTTGGCTTGCGAGCGCAGGGCCGCCAGCGTGAGGGCGGCGCGCACGACCTCCGGCGGATACTCCTGGCGCAGAGCGGCCTGGAGTGCCACCGAATGCGAGTCACTCACCGCAACGCGGTCCCAGATCGCGGGGGCTAGCCGCAACTGTTCCAGCACGGCAATGGCTGCGAGATCGGGTTCCAAGCGTCACCGTCCCCGCGAGCAATGGGCCAGATGCAGCGACATTTCCAGCCACTGCACCTCGCGAGCGGCAAGGTTGGCCGGGGACTCTTCACGTTCGACGCGCTCGCACAGGTCGACGAATCGGGCCGCGTCCCAGGTCGTGGACGAGAACCCGCTGATCCCGGCGCGGTCGAGGATCGGCACCGCCTGGGCCACCAGATCGCCAAAGATCGGATGTTGTGCCACGCGGCGACACCAGTATTTGGCGTTACCATAATCGGGCTCGCGGCGGTGCATGATGGCGTGCCACAAGTCTGCGTCGCGGTCCCCTTCCATCGATTGCGACTGCGAGTGACTCTCGTCCATGAAATCGTGCATCAAGTACAGACCCGCCCGCAGCAGGGTGGTCTGCCGAGGCGTGACGCCCTTGACCTTGTGAATCGCTTTGGCCAGCCATGAGTGGGGGGGCCGAGCCGGGACGAGCGTGGGCCACGCTGTGCGAGCTGAGGGCCGAACCGTCGGGAGTGAGCCGGTCCAGACCTCGCCGGGGAGAGCATCGATCAATCGTCGCCAGAGAGATTCCGCCGCGAGCGGCACGGCGCTAGCTTCCGGTTTTCCTGCGTGTTGGCTCAGCGAAGAACCGGCGGCTAGCGCCGTGCCGCTCACAGGCCCGGAGAGCACCACACTCGTGCGATACGGAGCCTCCAGTAAACGACTGGCTGCAACCGGAAGATTGTGCCCCTGGTGCGTGCCAGTGGTGTCCTCTCCCAGGGCCAGCGACAGCATCGACGCTGACTCCGGCCAAGTCACAAACGCGGGCGACGAGACGATCTGCTCAACCGTCACCGGCGAATCACAAACCGCCACAATCCCCGCGACCGGTCCTAGTATGGCCAGTTGTTCGGAGGTGCAGAGAGTGATTGCAGGGTCAGGCATGAGCGGAGGGACAACACATGTGGGGGACCACGCACGGTCGCTGTGGACCGTCAGTGTCTTCGAACACTGGGCTGCAAACAAGACTCCGCGAGTCACTGCCCGCCCGTGTACCGGTGTCAAGGAAGTCGAGTGCGGTCTGAGCGCATCGAGCGCTTCATTCGATGGCACAGGGCGTCCCCTTTTTAATGTCTTCGTCGTTTCAAGTCAGGTCGAGTCGGCGACTTCGACCCCAGTCGCGAATCTAGCTGTCTCACTCTCCGCAGAATAGGGATCAATTTCAATCTAGAGCAGGTTCAGAATTTGTGTTCAGCCAGGAGGTTAGAACACTAATTCTCGCTAATCAACACTAATCCAGAAGCTGTTTTGCTCTGAATCGGATTAGTGAAGATTAGAGAAGATTAGCGTTCCATTTTCCCCGCTTTCCTCGTGTTTGACTGAAGAGAAAATGTGAAACTGCTCTAAAGCCTCGTCGCCTCGTCGATGGCCTCGATCAACACGTGGCATAAACGGCTCACCAGTTTTCCCGGCATTGCGGGGGCCGGAATCAGCGTGACCACATCTCCCATGGAGCGAATGATTGCTCCGCGACGGCGGGCCGCGCAGGTCACTTGATGACCCGTGCGGCGTTCACCGGGAAAGGCTGTTTTCGTGTCGCGGTCCAACACCAGTTCGATCCCGACGAGGATCCCTTTGTGCCTCAACTCCCCGACATGCGGATGGTCGCGGAGTGGAGCCAAGTCCCTCTCCATGAGCGCCGCGTTCACACGTACATTCTCCAGCACACGGTTCTTCTCGAACAGCTCCAACGAGGCCATGGCCGCAGCACAGCCGAGGGCATTCCCCGTGTACGTGTGCCCGTGGTAAAACGTTCGGCCTTCCGTCGGTGCCCCGAGGAACGCCTCATAGATGGCATCCGTGCAGAGCGTCGCCGCCAGGGGCAGATACCCGCCGGTGATCCCCTTGGCGAGGCACAGCAGGTCAGGCACGACCTGCTCCTGCTCACAGGCAAACAGAGTCCCGGTCCTTCCGAATCCCACGGCCACTTCGTCTGCGATCAACAGCACATCGTGCCGCTGAGTGACTTCGCGAGCCTTCCGCAGATAGCCCGGCGGGTGAACTTGAATTCCCGCAGCTCCTTGCACCAGTGGCTCGATGATGAGTGCGGCAAGTTGATCGGCGTGCGCTGCGATGACGCGTTCCAGTTCCGCCTCGGCATGGGCCTGCCAGCTCTGGGCGGTGTACCCCGGCGGCGTGCGATACCCTGATGGACAGGGCAACACCACTGTGGGAAACAACAGCCCGGAGTACATCGCATGAAACCGTTCGACCCGTCCGACGCTGACCGCCCCCAATGTGTCTCCGTGGTAAGCTCCGCCGATTGCGGCGAACAGCGTACGCTCTCCACCGCCTGGCTTTTGGAGATGGTACTGAATGGCCATCTTCAGGGCCGCCTCGACAGCTGTGGCCCCACTGTCGGAGTAGAAGACTTTAGTGAGGCCCACCGGTGCCCGCTCGACCAGTCTGCGCGCCAGCTCAATCGACGGCACAGACGACAACCCCAGCAGCGTCGAGTGACCGATTCGCTCCAACTGGTCCCGAATCGCCTGATCGATCTCGGGCACACGGTGTCCATGCACGTTGCACCACAGCGATGAGGTGCCGTCGAGATACCGATGCCCCTCGATATCAATCACCTCGAACCCTTCTCCGGATTCGATGATCGGTGCCTCCTCCTCCCGGTACGACTCCATCGGTGTAAACGGGTGCCACACATGGGCGTTGTCCCATTCGCGGAGTCTGGCGGGCGATGGAGGGAAGGCGTCGGGCAATCCGGAGTTCCAGGGTGAGTCAGATTGAAGATGCGAGAAAAGTGGAGAGGGCCTGGACTCGCCGGTACTCGGGGGGGCTCTTCGCCGTTCGATGATCGCATCGCTCTCGAAGATACTCGTGGCCCCCCGCAACTGCCAGTGTCAACGGATCATCACGCCACGGCCCGCCACGGCAAGCGAGTGTGTCACACAGCTGTAAACGCAATTCAACGCAGATTCTCCACGAAGGCACGAAGTGGTGATCATTTGGCACCAGTTGGCGATCAACGGACTTCACTTTGTGCCTTCGTCCCTTTGTGTGAGAGGCGTCACTAACAAAGTCAAAGTGATCAACTGAACTTGGCGTTCAGCCGTGCAGTTTTCGACCATAGTAGTTGACATGCCCTTGACCTCATTGGTATAAGTGGCACTTGATGTTTCGCTCCGAGCGTGTCCGTACTCCCGTCCAGGGAGCCGGTCGGATCGATGGTCGGATTGTGGACTCGCCATTGTGTCAAAGGAATTTCCCATGAAGCGTATCGCAGCAGCTCTGTGTCTGTTTGTGGTGGCTGGTTTCGTCGTCGCCGAAGAAGCCAAGAAGTTTGAGCAGAAGTGCGTGGTCTCTGGCGCTGCCGCCAAGGAAGACAAGACGGTCGCCTACAAGGGCGGAAAGGTCTACTTCTGCTGCGAGAATTGCCCGAAGGCATTCGAGAAGGACGTGAAGAAGTTCGCCACTAAGGCCAATCTCCAGTTGGTTTCAACGGGCCAAGCCAAGCAGGCTAAGTGCCCGCTGTCAGGTGGCAAGCTGAATGCCGAGAAGACCGTCAAGGTCGGCGGCGTCTCAGTTCAGTTCTGTTGCGAGAACTGCCAAGGTAAGGTGGCGAAGGCTGAAGGCGACGCACAAGTCGAGCTGGTCTTCTCCGATGCGGCCTTCGAAAAGGCTGGCTTCGAAGTTCCTAAGGCTGAAGAGAAGAAGTAGATGTCATTGAGACGGTGGAGCTGACCCGAGTGTCTGTTCCCCGATCACTGGCTCACGCCATCAGTTCGGCGACAATTTCAAAGCACACGACTTCACCTGAGTGGAGTCGTGTGCTTTTTTATGTTGGCCTGGATCGTCATTAGCCGGACCTCAAGGCCGTATTGGTCACTGGTTTCCGTGCTGTCGAACAGATTGATCTGGACGACTGGGGGGGCGGCGGCCAAAGCGCATGTCAGCGCACCGTCTTGACTCCCATCCAAGAAATCCCATATGTTTGTAGCATGAATGATCGGCTTCCACCTGCGGTTCTTGGTTCATGGGGCGCTCCGTCGCGGCGAGTAGTCTTGCAGGCCGGGACACTCGGGCTGTTGGGAATGGCTGGCCTGACAGCTCAGGCCAATGCCAGTCCCATTCGGGCATCAGGCCGCGAATCCTCTGGTTTCGGCAAGGCGAAACGGCTGATATTACTGTTCATGTGGGGCGGACCGAGCCACCTTGATACGTTTGATATGAAGCCGAACGCCCCCCCGGAGATTCGCGGGCCGTTTCAGCCGATTGCGACCTCTGCTCCTGGCATTCAAGTTTGTGAGCATTTCCGTAACATGGCCCCGCTGATGGACCGGGTGGCTGTGATTCGGTCGCTATCGCATGACGATCTGGCCCATCTGTCGAGTGCTCATACGATTCTGACGGGACACTTGCCGCCGGTGAACAAGAGCGACGATGTGTCGCCCAGTGAACGAGATACGCCGCATATCGGGTCCGTGATTGCTCACCGGAGCAGCTCTCGCGCAGGCTTACCACCTTTTGTCACGATGCCGTGGATCGCAGCGCATCCCGCAGCTCCGGGTGGCAAGGCTCCTGGGCAGTACGGCGGCTGGCTGGGGCGGTCGCATGATCCATTTCTGGTAGAAGGCGACCTCGCTCAGCCGAATTGGGCGATTCCCGCATTGACGTTGAACGAGGGGATTCCCTTGGCCCGGTTGAGTCAACGCGAGATACTTTTGCGAGAGATATCACGGCAACAGCACGGCCTGGAAGGGGTGGCCGCGGCGCGCCTGGAATGGGATCATGCGAAGGCAGTGGGCTTGCTCTCCTCAGATCAAGTGCGAGGTGCGTTCGACCTCTCGGCAGAATCGGACGCCACGCGAGACCGCTATGGACGCACCATGCACGGGCAGTGCGTGTTACTCGCTCGCAGGCTGGTCGAACGAGATGTTCCAGTCGTGTCGATCAACTGGCATAACGATGGGCAGACGTTCTGGGACACCCACGGTAACAACTTTCCCAGGTTGAAGGACACGTTAATCCCGCAGGCGGATCAGGCGCTGGCTGCGTTGCTCACCGACCTGTCGGAGCGGGGATTGCTCGATGAGACGTTGATCGCGTGGGTGGGAGAATTCGGGCGGGGGCCGAAGATCAACAAGGGCGCGGGCCGCGAACATCATCCGTTTTGCTACAGTGGCTTGCTCATGGGCGGCGGAGTACTCGGCGGCCAAGTCTACGGAGCCAGCGATGCCATCGGGGCATACCCGTCAGACTCGCCCGTCAGTCCGCATGACTACAACGCGACGTTGATGCACGCACTCGGGATTGCGCCGGAAGAGACGCTCCCCGATCGCGCGGGAAGACCCCATACTTTGCACGGTGGGCGGCCGATCACTGCGATATTCTCTTGAGAAACTGAGTAAGAATCAGCCATCGTTCGGCGCTGACCAAACCATCCCATCAATACCCGACGCTCGGCAGATTTCGCAACTTCTGCCTCAGTCCGCCCTTCGCCAGTGAATCATTGCAGGTCGAAACCATTCGCAGCCGAAGAGTTCTGCGGGGGATTGTTTCGGCTGCGAACTATTCGCACTGCACTGTTCCTTCGCGCGGACGGGGGAATATGGAATGGCAGGGATGCCGTCGCAATTGGTGCGTCGTGTGATACTGGCGGGGGAGCGACTGCGTCGTTGTCTCGATCAGAGTTACACGTGCAGCGAGCTGAATGGACCACGGGTCGATGTGCTGGAGGCGATCGTGGCCTCCGGTCCGGAGGGGTGCTCGCAGACGGAGTTGGCCACCACATTAGGGGCTGCGGAATCGAGCGTCTCGACATTGATCGAGCGGATGAGACGCGACGGTTTGCTGCTACGGATGCGTTCGCGACAGGACCGCCGGTGTAGCGTGTTATTGCTGACTGAGATTGGCGGCGAACGGCTGTCGTCTGTGATGGAAAGTCGCGATCACCACCTTGCGCAGTGGGTCGATCATTTGTCGACAGTCGACCAGCAACACCTGTGTGATCTTCTGGATCGCTTGATGCAAGTCTTGATGGAAGGCCCCCTGCTTGAGACATCACCCGAATCGGATGCCACGGGAAAGTGGGGGAAGGCCGCATGAGC
>JANOKO010001407.1:0-5238 GCA_031419335.1 Planctomycetota bacterium | reverse complement strand
TTCGGAAGATCGAGACGCGATCGACTTGGACTGCAGGCAATACCATTCTACAAGAGCCTCAGTGGTTGTACATGAACTCCCGCGAGTTCAGCACCGCCCAGAGCAGGTCTTGGGCCGCTTTCGGCTTGTCGCTGGCGAGGTCGATGTAGGAGACGGCACTGGTCCGCTCGTCGTCCTTGGGGAGTCGCGAGTAGGCGGCGAGGTACACCTCCTCCACCATCTCGACCGGGGTCTTGTTCGCATCGATCAGCTTCTTGACCCTTCCGTTGCCGTCGGCGATTTTGTTCTCGATGTCGTCCGAGTTCGCCAGCAGCAGCACCTGGCCCAGGGTGGCGGCTGCGGAGCGTTCGCATTCGCAGACGGAGACCCGTTGCGGGCGGTCGAAGGTGTCGAGGAAGGTGGAGCCGAACCCTTCGTGGGGGAGGTCGACGGCGCGGGCGTTGGCGCTCATGTTGCCGAAGTTGCTCTTGGTGCCACAGGCTTGGTCGACCGTATCGAGGAACACTTCCGCCACCAGTCGGCGGGCGTAGTACCGCGCGAAGTTCTGGCGGTCCTGGGCGTTCTCGGGTCGCGGCTCGGACGAGAGTTGATACAGCCGACTGGAGACCATCGTGCGGATCGCCCGCTTCATGTCGAACCCGCTGGTGCGGAAATCCTTGGCGAGGAAGTCGAGGATCTCTGGGTGGCTGGCGGGGTTGGTGGCCCGCATGTCGTCGACCTCGCTGACGAGGCCGCGACCGAAGAAGTGGCCCCACATGCGGTTGACGTACGCCTTCGCAAAGTAGGGGTTGTTCTCCTGGACCATCCAGTCGACGAGGGCATGTCGCGGGTCATCCTCCGAGGTGAACTGGGCGTACTCCCCATCCGGGTACTTCGGCTCGGGGGCCTTGTCGGTCAGCGGGTTCTTCTCGCCAGTCGAGACGATCGGTGAGCTGAAGTACGGCGGCGGTTCGCCGAAGCTCTTGCGACCCAGCCGCGTGTAGAACCCGGCCAGCCCGTAGTAGTCCTCCTGGCCCCACCGCTCATACGGATGGTGATGGCACCGCGCACATTGCAGCCGAATCCCGAGAAAGAGTTGAGCGGTGTCGGCGGTGACTGTGTGAAGTTGGTCGTCGCGGGACTGCCAGTACCAGTTGATCGCCGGGGCGTCCTGCCACTCGCCACTGGCCGCCACGATGCCGCGCACGAACTCGGAGTAGGGGCGGTTCTTCCCCAGCATCTCCTTGATCCAGTTGTGGAAGGCGTACGCGGCCTTGGTCGACCCGGCCAGTTGCGAATTGCGGAGGATCACGCCCCACCGCATCGCGAAGAACGCCGCATAGTCGGGCGAGTCGAGCAGCTTGTCGATCAGTTGTTGCCGCTTGTTGGCGTCGGTACTGGCCAGGAAGGTCTTGGTTTCATCGACCGTCGGCAGCCGCCCGCAGAGGTCGAGCGTGATCCGGCGGATGAACGTCGGGTCATCGCACACCGGTGACGGGAGGATGCCGAGCCTCTTCCACTTCTCGACGGCGAGGCGATCGATCTCGTTGAGCGGCTGGAAGTCCGGGATCGCAGCCAGCGGGCTGCCGTGCGGGCGGATGGCGGTGAAGACAGCCACCTGCCCCATGAAGCGGGCCATGATGGCTGCCTCGCCGCTGTTGGCGTTGGCGGTGACGAGACCTTGTTCATCGACGCGGGCGACGACATCGAGGTTGCTCGCGTAGTCAGCTTGCCGCGTGACATCGCGCTCGGTGCCGTTGGAGTAGGTGGCCACGACTCTCAGTTGTTGGAGAGCCTCGGGAGCGAGCAACGCCTCACGAGGCTCGATGCGGATAGCTTGCACGCGCGGGACATCTGGAGCGCTGGCCGGTGCCCCCGACTCGATCCACGCCAAGAGGATGTTGTACGGCTCGCTGTCGACCGCGAAACGCTTGCCGCCCCCGTGCGGAGTCTGGGCGGTGGCCTTGAGCAGCATCAGGCTTTTACGAGCTGCGGAGCGCGAGATGCGGCGACCTCGGGCCTCGGTCGCGATCGCATGGTGATCGAACACTCCATCAAAACCAAACAGCGACAACTTGAACCCGTTCTGCCCGGTCGCCTTGCCATGGCAACCGCCCGCGTTACAGCCGTAGCGAGTCAGCAGCGGCTCGACCTCGGTCACGAAGTCGATCTGCCGGGCGCGGTCGAACGAAGTGACCTCGACGGGGACTTGAATCGTCTGCCCCCCCGCACGGATGGTCAACTGGGACTGCCCGGCACTGGCCGGTTGGACGAGCCCCGTGGCGTCGACGCGGGCCACCTGGGCATTGGCTGAGTCGTAGGTCGCCGAGCGGGTCACGTCCTGGCCATCTAGGGAGACGATGACTTGCACCTGGGAGAATGCGTCGCCGATTTGGATGGTTGCGGGCTGAACCCGAATCTCATCCGCTACCGCAATCTGGGTGAAAGCTCCCCCGAGTTGGAACAAAACAAGACAGCCAAGGCATCGAAGCCACAGGGTATTCTGCGAGGTCAATCCCCCTCCACACGTCAACGCGGACTGATCTGTTTAGTGTAGCGGACATCGTGACGAGGGCGGTATGGAAAAGCACATTCCATTTCAGTCGTGCTGGATTCCCCCAGTTCTGTCTCGGATTCGGCTGGTCGAACGGGGAGTCGAGATGGTATGAATGTCTTTGTCAAACGATCTGTGCATGCGGTTCGTCTAAATGGAATCATCCGTTGTTGCCATGCGTGGAGTTCGGGCAGACCCTTTATGCCACAATTCGAATCCCATTCCGATTCCGATTCGACGCCGATCGGGCAACGACCCGCTCCGGTCCGGGGGGCTGCCATGCTCTCGATCCCGACCTGTCTGGTGGCAGCGTGGCTCATGCTCGCCGGGAGTGCCCCCGCTGACTTATTACAGAATTCCAGCGATCCAGCGCAGTTGACAACACTCGTGACGAAGTTGCGAGCCGCCTCGTTTCGAGAGCGTCTGCAGGCCGAATCGGACTGCCGGCAGTCCGGAGCTGCTGTCCTCCCCGCTTTGTTGGAAGCGCTTCACAGTCCGGACCCCGAACTCAGACGGCGGGCTCAGATGCTCATCGAGCAGATCGAAGAGGATGATCTTGCCGATTCCATTGAAGCGTTTATTTCCCCGGGCTCCACATCCACCCTGCCGGGTTGGACTTTCGTCTCGGAATGGGTCGAGGACACACCCGCATTCCGTGTGGCGTATGCCGACATGATTCGAAACGATCCCCAGTTGGGTCGTGCCTTAAGCAGGCCCGATCGCCTCGCAGACGAATTGAAGCGGCAAGTGAGGCAAGCAGGAAGTGCGAATGGCATTTTCACACCTGTCCCATCGCCAGTGCGGTCCTCAGCAATTCTGTTGCTGCTGGTCCATCCGGAAGCGACTCATACGGAAGAGTTCGCCACTTCTGCGTACCAGAGTCTTAACCAAGGGTTAAATCACCAAAACCGCACTACGGCAGCGGGACAACTGCATCAAGCG
This sequence comes from Planctomycetota bacterium, assembly GCA_031419335.1. GTDB lineage: Bacteria > Planctomycetota > Planctomycetia > Planctomycetales > Planctomycetaceae > TH-plancto1. The sequence continues at coordinate 1,763 of JANOKO010001407.1, read as the reverse complement.
CTGTTCACGCGCTGGGTGATCACTCCACATCGCGGACAATCGTTCAACCGATTTCACCTGGCTTTTCGTAGTAAGCTACCCGAAGCCGTGATCCCCGCAGTGGAACTGGTGCAGCAAAGAGCCAATTCACCCCGACTGAATGAACCCCTGCTGGCCATCGCCCGGTATGGCGGGCCGGAGGAGATGGCGATTGTGGAAACACTGCTCACGGACACGACAGAACTCGACTCGCATGCAGAAGCCATAACCGCCAAGAAAGAGACCACTCAGTTGCGAGATTTGGCATTGGCGACTCTGATCGAAATGAACAAGCAAGATCCCGTGCTGTTCGGGCTGAAGCCCTTTTCGAGAGACAATGCTGGCTACATCCAGGTGATCACGCCGTCTTTTGAAAGTGATGCTCAGCGCGATGACGCTTTTGGAAAATGGAAGGAGTGGAGTGCCAAGCATCTCAAGAAGTTCCGAGCCCTCCCCCAGAATGCCGCCGAAGGCTTGAGTCTGTAGTGAGTACTCACACCGATTATCATTGTGTCGTTTAAGTTTCATTTTCCAGAGGGATGCCTTTACGATGTCGAGTTCCGATCCACTGGACTTGCCTACGGCGGCGATTGGAACGCTTCGGGCTCGCTCGCAGTTGACTCAATCGATCCGACAATTCTTCCACACGCAGGGATATTGGGAGGTGGAAACGCCACTGCTGTCGAGCGACGTTTGCGTCGATCAATGGCTCGACCCGATTGCAGTTTCTGTGGGGGTGGGAGTGCCGCTGCGCTACCTGCAAACCTCGCCTGAATTCGCCATGAAGCGGCTCCTGGTGGCGGGAGCGGAGGCGATTTTCCAGTTCACGACGGCGGTGCGTGGCCTGGAACGCGGGCCACGCCATAACCCCGAATTTACGATGCTGGAGTGGTATCGCGTTGGCGAAACGGACATTGATCAGATGGCGTTCACCGAGGCTCTGGTGCGGCAGGCGGTACTCGCCGCTGGCTTGGCGGGAAGCCTGATCCCCTGTGAGAGAGCCCTCTCCGTGGCCCCCTTCACACGAGTCCCTTATGACCGGGCTTTCGAGCAGGCAGTCGGCACACGGGTCTTAAAGCTGACCGTGCCTCAGCTGCGCGAACTGGCTGATTCACTCGGCGTCCGCGTGCATTCACCTGAGTCGCTTGACCGCGATGCGTGGTGGAATCTTCTGTTGGCCGAGCGTGTCGAGCCGTGGCTGGCGACGCGGGGAGCATGCTTTCTGCACGACTTTCCCGCCTCGCAGTCGGCGCTGGCGCGGGTGCGAGATGAAGACCCGCCTGTCGCCGAGCGGTTTGAGCTGTACATTGGCGGAGTCGAGTTGTGCAACGGCTACCATGAGATCACGGATGCCGATGAGCTGCGGTCACGGATGGTGCGACAGGCGGCGCTGCGGGCTCGCGAGGGGCTCAGCGTCCTCCCCACGCATAGCCATCTGGAGGCATCGATGCGGCGCGGCTATCCTCCGAGTGCGGGGGTGGCTCTCGGGTATGATCGACTCTTGATGTGGCTATGGGGCTGCGATCGAATCGATGATGTCATCGCGTTCCCCTGGGAACGGGCGTAGCCCGAATGGACGGCTTGAGCCGGATGGTGCATCTGGGATTCGCCGCAGAACCGGTGAGTTGACGCCGCCCCGCTCGCCGCAACGTCCCATTCAGCGCTGCATAGTTTAGCTCTTGAGAGAGGCCCGCCGTCTCCTAATGAGAAAGTACAACACTGGACTTCCCCACGATTCGTGGGGA
>JANOKO010001406.1:0-1661 GCA_031419335.1 Planctomycetota bacterium | reverse complement strand
ACGTTGGAAATACTCCCGTTCATGGGACAAGAAAACCTGGCAAAGGACTTGTTTGCAGGAACTACCTATATTTCTGGTGGCACACAGACCTTGGTAGAGATTGTGGAGCCTGACCGATTCCTGGGGGCGACATTCCCGTTCTACGAATGCCCTTCTGACTCGGCGCAGTCAATTTCACGCGGTCGTGCCGTCAGCTATTTTCTCAATACAGGGACAGGCTGGGGTAACATCAGCGATGGTTTCCAGGTGAGAAGCCGAAAACTAGCGGCTCAGGATGTGGCCGATGGGCTGTCGAACACAATGGCAATCGCGGAACGTCTCCTGTATATGGGTTATGAGGAGTTGGGTGCAGAAGGCCATGTCATCATTCCCACCGAAGATCAACGCCGCCGCAGGATGGCCACGACCGATCCATTTTACGGGCGTGACCAACGAGAAATCTTTGCCGACGAATGCGAGTCCAGTTCCGTATGGTTTTCAGGTTCTGCTTCCGGAGGGTTTGTTTGCACGTTGGTCTCCGGCGGGTGTAATGGACAAAACTACAATCACATCATGACTCCGAACAAAAACAGTTGTAACAATGGTTTCTCGAATCAATCCAAGGAGTATGCCGCTTTGACCGCGACCAGCCTGCATCCTGGAGGAGTTAATGTTCTGGCAGGCGATGGCTCTGCGCGGTTCGTGAGTGATCACATTGATCGTTCCGTGTGGTGGGCTTTGGGGACGCGCAGTGGAAATGAATCTGTCTCAGCAGAGTTTTAATCCAAGGGTCTCGATGAACAGCTTCGTTCGCACAGTCGTCATTGCCGTCAGTTGTCTGTGGTTGATGGCTGGCTGCAAGCAGTCTGTCATCCCTGCCCCTCCCCTCAATCCGTTCGTCGTGGACCCCCAGGCGGCCACGAAAATCGAGCTGAACATCAACGGCGTCAGTGCGACCCGCTCCCCGCAGGAGATCCAGCACGGCAAGACCGCCCAGATTATGGCGAAAGTCACGCGGCCCCCAGGAATCCCGTGGGATAACATGTGGTTGTTCCTCGTCTCATGTGATCGGCCTGAAGCGAAACCTGTCGAGATCTTCTTGGGGTTTGGGCATGATGAAAAGGTCAAAGGAAAAAATCTGTATTGGGAATGTACCTGGAATAAGGGGACTGTCGGTCGACCCTACCCGGTGAAGGTGCCAGTGGGCGAATATGACGCGTACCTTAGCTGGACAGTGAATCCCCGCACGATCGCAGAGAAGGTGGCCCGAGAAAAGGACGGGCGAATCGACCGCACGACGATCTTCAAGGCCAGCGTCAAGGTCGTGGAAGCCATGTAACCATTGCAGTTGGCACGAACATGACCAGCCACCCGTGATTTTTGGGACAAGCTGCGATACTCTTTCCGGGTTGCGAGTCGCCTGACTGCGAATCGCCCTCTGACTCGTCACGGAAGATCCCCCCGCATGTCGTCCGTTCTCAAAACAGGCAGCAGCTACACCGCCGATGACATTGAAGTTCTCGAAGGGCTCGATGCCGTGCGGCAGCGGCCGGGGATGTACATTGGCGGGATCGATACGCGGGGGCTGCACCACCTGATCTGGGAAATCATCGACAACTCGGTCGACGTATACCTGGCTGGAGAGTGCGACCAGATCAAGGTCACGCTGCATAAGGACGGGG
>JANOKO010001405.1:0-1537 GCA_031419335.1 Planctomycetota bacterium | reverse complement strand
GCGTGCGCGCGCCGAACAACAGGACCACCTCGACGCCACGCGACTGCGCTTCTTCGGCGGTTCCACCAATCATTGGGCGGGGCAGTGCCGCCCGCTTGACCCGAGCGACTTCGAGGCCCGCGACTGGGTGCCGGACACGCTGTCACAGCTGGGCGGTGCCGTCGGCGTCGGTGTGCAGTTCCTCCGCGAATCATTCTCGGTGGCCCATGCTCCGATGGGGCACCGTATTCATGAAGACGCTGTCAGGCATGTTCTCGAAGGGCTGCTCCCCGAGGTCGGAACTCAAATCAAGACCCGCCACCGGACGCTGAAAGAGTTGCAGGAGCTCTCAGGGTACGGCGACGATGCAAGGCGGTTCGAGAGCCTGATGGCCATCCTCGAAGGACAGCTCAAGCTGATCAGTCCGGTCGATATCCTCGACCACTCGCGGACCAGTGGCGAGAATCGCAACACGGAATTGCATTATCAGTTGTCCCACGACTTTCTGGTCCCGTCGATTCGTGAGTGGCTCTACGCTGAACAACGCAAAACATACGCGGGCCGCTGTCGTTTAATGCTGGCCGAGCAGACCGCTGCCTGGACGAAGCAACCGATTCGCCGCAATCTGCCACTGTGGCGAGACTGGATTCAGTATCGCTGTGTGCTGCGGCCCGCCAGCCTCAGTGATCCCGAACGGCGCATGCTGCGGGCGGCCAATCAGCAACTCGGGCTGCAAACGGTCTTGGGACTTTTTCTCTTGGCACTGAGCGTCTTCGGCGTGCAAAGTTTCCGCAGCTGGAGTCGGGGACACGCATTATTGGATCAGCTGCACACGACCGGCGTGGCATCGGCTCCGTCGATTGTTGAACAGCTGCAGCCGCACCGGCTGTTCGTGGAAAGCGGGTTGAAACACGCTCTCCAAACGATCAAGCCGGGCACGCCGGAAGAGTTGAACCTACGGCTGGCGCAAGTGAAGTGGGATGCGACAACAGTCGAACCCTTGCTGCAACTGGCATTAGGTTCGGGTGACCCTCCGTCACTGCTGGTGACTCGCGAGGCGTTGTTCCCTTTTCGTGAGCGGTGTTTGGATGAATGTTGGAAGGCCGTCAACACCGGAGCCGCTAAAGCGGCTCCCGCAGACGATCAGCAGCGAGCCTACCGGGCGGCATTACTCTTGGCCAAACTCGATCCGCCAGAAGCGAAGTCGGAATCGAAACGCTGGACTGCCGACATCTCGAAGTTCCTCGGCGAGGAGACGGTCAGCTGGGCGTTGCGGAACCCCGATGACTACCGCTCCCTCGTCGAGGGGATGCGACCCGTGGCCGCCCAGTTGACGCCATCGCTCTCGCAGGCCCTGGGGGTGTCGGAGGTCGACGCCCGGACCCGCTCGATGGTTTCCTTCCTGAAGGCATTCCATGAACACGATGACCAAGCATTGACCGCGATGCTAATCCAGAGTTCTCCCTCGCAATGGGACGATCTACGACCGGCCATCAAGACCATCTCCCCGGACTGGCTCCGAGAGACGCTGAAAGCAGAGCGTGATACGAGTTCCGTG
>JANOKO010001404.1:0-3173 GCA_031419335.1 Planctomycetota bacterium | reverse complement strand
GGCTAGCGCCATGCGGCTCACGCCTCGATCACCCGATGGCGTCATTCTGTTGAGGTTCGCGTAGGGTGGGACCAGCCGCTATGGGCGCAGGCCCACCATTCGGGGAGCACGCGTGATTCGTGGTGGGCCAGCGCTCCAAAGTGAGCTTGTCCCACCCTACGTTTACTTTTAGATTTGGTGAAGCACAAGACTCATAGGTCAGGGGATGGTGAAGGAGCTTGCTCAGCAGGTTCCGGACGCTTAACGTCTGGCTCGAATGGCTGACTGAATGAATCGAGGTTACCCTTGGGAGCGGGAGTCAGCTGACCACCATCATTGAAGAACTGGACCGGCCCGAACCCCGGACCCGGCTGCGGGTGTGTGCTCCACTCGCCCAGCCCCGTACCAGGAAAGCCCAACCCGTCGATCTCATTCTGAATCGTCGTCAGCCGCAGTTCGATGATCTTGTCTTTGGCGGCTTTGCGTTTGTCGAACTGGTCGCGAAGTTTCTTCACGCGGGTTTCGAGTTCGACGACATCTTTTTCGCGGCTCTCCAGATCGCGGTCAAACTGCAGCGCGACGAACTTGGCCAGCATCACTCGGGAATCCGCTTTGGTGTCTTCGGGTATTCTTTCGTTGCGCAGAGTCTCCAGCACGGTTTGGTACGACTGCATGTCTCTGAGTTCCGATTCGGAGATCGGCACCATTTGAGACTCATAGACCGTCCGAGGGACGAGCTTGGCTCGCATCGATGCCCCTGGCATTGAGGGCACCATTTCCATATTGACGCCTCGGGATGAGAAAACTTCTGCTGGATTCCCAGCACCAAGAACGTCTACTGGAGCGTCCGATGGAGCAAGCACCGGTTTGGTTCGAACCCTGGGTCGAACCAGTTCAGCGTCGGTCGTTGGCTCATCCCGAGGGATCGGTTTCTGAGCCCAGGCCCAGGCTGAGGCACTGACCATTACCGCGATAGCCAGGGTGCATTTCCAAGTGAAGCGTGTCATGACGGGTTCCTTTGAGAAGTGGTTGTTGGTGAATGAGGGACGGGCCCATTGGCCCATCCGTGTGCGGAATTACACAAGGTCCGGAGAGTCGCCTTTCGCTCCGCGAAAGAGCGCCGAGTGCGGGTCGAACGTGTCTCAAGGCGACCGGGCCAGGCTTTGCGTCTCCAGAGACTTCCGAAGGAGTGTGGTCGCCATCCTACGCAGAATCCCTAGGGATTCTCGCCCCGAAGGGGCTTGACTCGATAGCCCAGGGCGCACAGCCCTGGGAAGACATGGCCCCCTCGATCGATCAAGGCCCAACGGGCCGCCACCCAGTTGCGGAGTCGAGTGACGGCCCGTTGGGCCTTGAGGAAGATTTGGCATCCAATTTACCAGGGCTGCGCCCGGGGCTTTCGGGTCAGGCCCCGTTGGGGCCAAGGAGAGAAAACCTGCGTACAATCGCGACCACACTCCTTCCGAAGTCTCGGAAGACTTCGGAAGTCGGGCGGGTAGGATTCCACTGGCCGCTCGCTCAACCCCGACCGATGTTCGGGAGTCGATCGCTCCGGCGACGTCCTTTCGCAGAGTGAAAGGCGACGATGCCCCTCAGCGAGCAGGGGGTTGGTGATCGACTTTGAGCGTTACCTCTGAGGCCGATCATAATTAAAATCCCTCGCAGGCTCTGGCACTGGCTGGAAACCAGTGTCCCCATACCCAGCGCCAGCAGATCTCCTGATCGTTGAGTTGGCTGGTAGCGTCCCCATCTCGGGAAATCCCAGCCCATCGAGCTCGCTCTGAATCGTCGCGATCTTGAGTTCCACGATCTTATCCTTGGCCCCCTTCCGCTTGTCGAGTTGCTCGCGCAGCTTCTTCGTGCGGGACTCGAGTTCCTTCACATCCTTCTCTCGGGATGCGACATCGCGGTCGAACTGGCTCTTGAGAATGGTCGCCAGTGCTTGGCGAGCGGCGGTTTTCTCGGCATCGGTGTTGTCGGCCTGAAGGACCGCGAGGGCTTCTTGAAGCTGTTGAGCTTCGGCGATCTCTTGTTCGGTCATGGGAACCATGACGGTTTGGGTCACCGTACGGCGGACTTGCTGAGGACGAGTGGGGCCGGAGGACATGCCGCCCATGCCCATCATGCCCTCCATGCCGCCGCTGCTGCCCGCCCCTCCTGGGAGGCCGCCATAGCCACCGGGGAACGTATTAGGATCACTTGCACCGGATGATCCGAGCGGCGCGTCAAAAGAATCATCCTGAGCTGAGGCCCAGGCGACCATGCCCGCGAGTGCGATCAGGGCAGCGGACCATTTCCAACGAGTGAGTGACATGTGAGTGCCTTTTTGAAGGTTGAAGGTTGAAGGTTGAGGGTTGAAGGTTGAGGGTTGAGGGTTGAGGGTTGAGGGTTGAAGGTCAGGTTGCAGGTTGAGGACTGAGGGGCATCTGTACCCCGAAGGGGTTATCCATCACAGCCCAAGGTTGCGACGCAGGAGCGCACCCTGGGAAAGGTGGCTCGGGGAAGACCAACCCTGTAGGGGTTGTACACCCACGTGACCCGTGTAGAACCCCTTCAGGGTTCGTTCAATCGCGGGTCGCTTACCCAGGGTGTGCGACATTCGGTCGCGACCCTGGGCTATGATGTGTGATCCCTTCGGGGTGCAGAGGCTGGCTCGATGGGGAGTGATTTCTGGCTGTTGGCTAACCCGATTGCCTTGCCCTACGGCTTTCCTTCGGTCCGTTCCAGGAGTTCCTGAGTCCTCAAGAACTCCGCGTCCCAGCGGCTCTTGAGAGAGTTCGTGTTCGGTGGTGTCTCCGTGGCATCAAGTCGATCGATCACATCGAGTGCTTGTTGCAGATCGCGATGGTATGTGTCTGGACCCAGGTGGAAAGGCTCGCTGGCCTCTGGAGGGATGGGCTTCTCGACGACTGGCGGGGGGGCTGCGGCCACCGTAACAGGCACCGCCATTGGCGGTTCTCCCCCCGTACCGCCGAACCAGCGGCTGGCCCCAATCCCAAGTAACACGCACGCCAACCCGGCTCCGCCGAGCAGCAGTGGCCTTCGCCATCTTCGCAGAGCCTGCATCGCCTGCCGTACTCGTCCGCGTCGGCGGAGTTGTCCGCCGCGTTGGAGTTCCGAGAGCAATTCATCGAGCCGCGCCGCCACCGCCTTTGCATCGGGGAACCGGTCTTGTGGCTTTTTCGACAGCAGTC
>JANOKO010001403.1:0-1185 GCA_031419335.1 Planctomycetota bacterium | reverse complement strand
GACGACGCTGGGCAGCGCGCGAATCTGTCCGGCGAACAAACCGGGCACCTTCGGAGCCGCACACGGGCGAGCCCCCGGCAGTGAAGCATCTTTCTTGAGCTTCCACGTCAGACCGGTGAACTCCCATAGGGAATAGCCCATCGGAATGCTGCGGCCGATGCAACAAACACTCATCTGGGGTTCAGGGGCGATGTTCATCAAGTGGGACTCCTGTGCGATGTCAACGGGAAAAGCCAAAGTGATAACGCTATCGCCAACTCCGAGGATTCGCAAGGTTTAAGCCAAATTACAACTCGGGTGTGCCTCAAGAGTGTTAGCAGGAATTCGTCCCGAGACGGTTCTTGCGAGGAGGACTCCAACTGTTGGTTGGCGGAGAAAAATGAGTCATTGGATACTGTCGTGCCTCCTCTGAATCGGCATGTGCCGCAGAGTCTATTGCAATTCAGCTGATGCCGCAGCGTTGCACACTGGAAATCCCTGATGAACCACTCATCCAGAAAATTCCGTCCACTTGAAAGTCATTCGCATCGTGCAATTCACGGGGATTCTTTCTTTGCCCGCTCCACTGTTCGAGCAATACGATACCCCAATGTGTCGAACTCGGTGTTGGTCGGGGTTGATCGAGAACTCGACGTTTCCAGCAAATCGACGGCATAACCGTGAGAGCCTCCCATGACCACTCGAAGGTTACGATCCCCTTCATCCAGATTGCTGTCTGCCGACCATTCCATCACGTTTCCGAACATGTCAAACAGCCCATACTCATTCGGGAACAGAAGCCCACCGGGATGAGACGGTAACTCTGTGGGAATGTGCCCCTTCGATTCCTGGCTCCTATGCCATGCGTATTGTTTCGCCGGTTCCGGATCGATCCCAAAATGCCAGCGAGACTGAGTCCCGGCCCGACAAGCGAAGGCCCATTCCGCTCGTGTCGGGAGACGGTATCCCTGCCTCTCATAGTAGGACTTGTCGTCATCGGGCCCCCAATTGAAAAGCCGCTGCTCTCTCTCATCCGGTGTCTCTCCGCTGGGACCGGGTGGGCAGCAGTCTTGGTTACTGGGCAAGCCGTGTTGGGCCGACAGCCAATTGCAATACAACAGGGCCTCGGGCCATTTCGCGATGTTGATCGGACAATCGTCGGTTGGGGCATAGGCCTTCGCATACCATTTGTACTTTTGAAAAGCG
>JANOKO010001402.1:0-6160 GCA_031419335.1 Planctomycetota bacterium | reverse complement strand
CCCCACCCGGCGCGGCCTTCGACCTCGAAGAATGGCTCGCCGAGCCGCTCTGAGCGCCTGCGATCTCGAGCCAGTCATCCACCCCTCCATGTGCTTCCTGTTCCCGCCTTCGCTCGTCTCCATCGTCGCCGTGAAAACCGGCGGGAGCATCTAGGCGAGCAGTGCCTTCACCACATTCGCGTGCTCCACGCCGGTGAGTTTGAAGTCGAGCCCCTGAGCGCGGTGCGTGAAGCGCTCATGGTCGATGCCGAGCAGGTGCAGCACCGTGGCGTGGAAGTCGTGCACGAGCACCGGATCCCGGACCACGTTGTAGCTGAAGTCGTCGGTCTCGCCGTAGATCGTGCCGGCTTTCACGCCGCCGCCCGCCATCCACATGGTGAAGCAGCGCGGGTGATGATCGCGGCCGTAGTTCGTCGTGGTGAGGCCGCCCTGCGAGTAGATCGTGCGCCCAAATTCGCCGCCCCAGATGATCAGCGTGTCGTCGAACATCCCGCGCGACTTCAAGTCCTGAATCAAGGCGTGGCACGGCTGGTCGACATCGCGGCACTGGTCCGGCAGGCGACCGGCCACGTTGCCGTGCGTGTCCCAGTTGTTGTGGTAAATCTGCACGAACCGCACCCCGCGCTCCATCATCCGCCTCGCCAGCAGGATCGTGTTCGCGAACGTGCCGGGCTTTTTCGCGGCCTCTCCATACATGGTGTAGGTCGCCTCGGACTCCTGCGACAGGTCCGTCAACTCCGGCACGCTCGACTGCATCCGGAAGGCCAACTCGTACTGCTGAATCCGCGTACGCGTCTCCGGGTCGCCGAGTTGCTCTGCAGTGATCTCATTGAGCTGCCGCAGGCCATCGAGGGTCTTGCGTCGCACATCGGTCGAGACCCCCTGCGGGTTGTTGATGTACAGGATCGGGTCGCCTGCGGACCGCAGTGCCACGGCAGCATGTTCACCCGACAGATAGCCCGAGTTCCACAGCCGGGCGGAGATGGCTTGCACCTGTTCGGTGTTGGTCGGCTTGGCAACCATCACGACGAACGTCGGCAGGTTGTCGTTCATCGACCCCAGCCCGTACGACGCCCACGCACCCAGGCAGGGCCGTCCAGTCACTTGGTTCCCGGTCTGCATGAAGCTGATGGCCGGTTCGTGGTTGATCGCGTCGGTGTGCATCGAGCGGATGAAGGCCATGTCGCCCGCCGCCTTGGCCTTCCACGGCAGAAGCTCGCTGAGCCACATCCCGTTCGGGCCATGCTGCGAGAACTTGAACTTCGACGGCGCGATGGGGAAACGCTTCTGCCCCGAGGTCATCGTCGTCAGCCGCTGCCCCATGCGGACGGACTCGGGCAAATCTTTGTCGTAGTAGTCATTCATCACCGGTTTGTAATCAAACAAGTCCATCTGAGGCGGTCCTCCGACCATGTGCAGATAGATCACGCGCTTGGCCTTCGGAGCAAAGTGCGGAGCCACCGCCCCCGTGTGACCGTGAGCCCCAGCTCCCTCTTTCCCCGCCGAGGAACCCGTGAACGCCCCGCCCATCAGACTGGCGAGCGCCGCAGTGCCGAGAACATGCGACCCCTGGCTGAACAAATAGCGGCGGGTGATGTTCTCACGGAACTGGTCAAACAGCGACATCGTCGATACTCCGAAGTGAATTGCCAAGGACTCTGTGACTCGGCAGCACACCACCACAGTAACCACATTGACAACTGTGGGACAATCCCATCCCGGAGGAGATTGAGGCGTGTCGTGAATTCTCAATTGTGATACGCCACGCACACAACTGTGCTATTTCGCCACCGTCTCCACCGGTGGTGCCGGGTGCGGGAACTTGGCCAGCTCCTGGCCGTTCTTTCCGTTCCAGACTCGGATCATGCCATCTTCGCCCGCGGTGATGACATAGCTCTCGTCCCCCGAAGCATAAACGGTGTACAGGTAGTCCGCCGAACCACCGAAGTTGCGGTAGTTGCCTCCGTTGCTGGCTGTGTGGAACCGGACGTTCTTGTCACCGCTCGCACTCACGATGTTGTCGGTGACACCGATGTAGTTGATGGCGGTGACTTGCTTGGTGGCGTTGGTGATCGTGCGAATCTGTTCGCCGGTTTCGAAGTTCCAGACCTTGATCGCATTGTCCGCTCCGGAGCTGACGAGGTTGCTGCCGTCCGACTTGAACGAGACCCCTAGCACATGGTTCGTGTGCCCCTCGAACGAACGCACGAACTTGCCAGACTCAACCTCGAACACCTTCACGAACTTATCCGCCGCTCCGCTGACGAGCAGCTTGCCGTCGCGCGAAAACTCGACATCGTAGACCGTGTCGCTATGAGCGTCCGCGAAGGTCTTCTCGACCGCGCGGTTCGCGACGTTCCAGAGCAGCAGTTCGCCCGACCGCGAGGGATCGCCGCCGCCACTGGCCAGCTTCGTCCCGTCCGGGCTGAAGGCGAGGCACAACACGCGGTCGACATGCGGCGAGGCGCTCAGATCGAGTACGTTCTCCGGCTTGGCCCCGAGCGTTGCGACCAGCTTCCACTGCGGCTTGAGATCCCACACCTGAGCGGTTTGGTCCGCCCCGGCTGACAGTAACGCCCCGCTGCCCAGGAACCGCAGTGCCGACGCCGGAGCGGAGTGCCCGGTCAGCGTTTGCAGCGGCGTCCCGGTCTGGGCGTGCCATAGTCGGATGGCGTGGTCGTCCCCGGCTGTGACCAGCACCTGCCCATCGGCGGAGAGAGCCACGGAGCGTTGCGGCTTGGGTGACATCTGAGCCAACGTCTTCGCGGCGTTGAGGATCTCCTCGGCCTTGGTCGACTCCGCTTGGCGCACGACCAAGCTCGCCTTCAACTCCTCCAGCCGCTTCTTCGAGTTGTCGAGCGACTGCTGCGACAGCACGATCGCGCGGTCGGCGGAGACGACGCCGTCCTTGGTCTGCTGGAGCGCATCATTCTCTTTTTTGAGGGCTGCATCGGCGTCTTCCTTGGCCTTCTTGAGCCCCGCATCATCCGGCTTCGCAGCCAGAGCTTCCTCCGCCGCTTTCACCTTCGGCTCCGCTTCGGTGACCTTCTTCTGCTGTTCGACGACAGCCATTTCGGCCTTCGGCTTGGCTTCGTTGGCCTTTTTGAGGGAGTCCTCGCGACCGGTGATGTCCTTCTCTCCTTCTTTCACGGCATTGTCGTTGAGGGTCACCTTGTTCTTGGCGACGGTCGACTCATCGGTAAGAAACACGACCTGGCGATCAAGACCGGGGTCGCCCTTCACTTCGCACTTCTGCTGGCCGTTCCGCTGCCAGACGCGTGCGATGTTGTTCTCCGCAGCACCAGCCAAGAACTGTCCATCGGCAGAGACGGCCACGCCCGAGACCGGTGCCCCCAGGTTCTGATTGAACGCCTGCGAACCATTGTCCAGGTTCCACAGCCGCACCGTCCCGTCGGCACTGCCGGTGACGATCTCATTCGAAGCTGAAAGCAGAGTCAGGTGCGTGACCGGCCCGCCGTGACCGGGCATCTCCTTGACTGGAATCGGTGCGGGAGCTGCCGGGTCGATGGCGGCTGTGGGTGTGGCCCACAGGCGGATCACGTTGTCAGCGTGCCCCGCGATGAGTTGAGTACCGTCCTTATTAAAGGTGAGCGCGGTGACCGGGTGGGGCATGGGGAGCCTGGCGATCAGCGCTCCGTCGGCGACGTTCCAGGTGCGGATCGTGCTGTCATCCGAACCGGTCGCAACCAGCTTGCCATCGGGGCTAAAGGCGGCAGCCTTCACCGGGCCTTCGTGACCCGTGAGCGTCGCTCCGGCCAGACCATTCTGGAGGTTGAACAACTGCACCGTGTTGTTATTCAGCACCAGCGCCGCCAGTGTGTCATCCGCCGAGATCGCCGTCGAGATGATCGGGGCTCCCGGTTCGAGTTTGGCCGTCGGAGCTGTCGCCACGCGTTCCCACAGCTTGATCTCGCGGAAGCTCCCGGTCGCCAGCAGGTTGCCATCGGGGCTAAAGGCCATCGAGTGGACGAAGTCGCGGTGCGAAGTGCCCGGCCCGTAGAGTGGCTTTCCGTCTTGCACTAACGAGAGTAGCGCTGGGTCGGTCAGCCGGGCGATCTCCTTCTGCTGAGGGAGGTCATACAGGAAGACCCGGTTCGCCCGCCCGGCTGCCACGAACCGCTGGTCGGGTGAGACAGCGAGACTATAGATCGAGGTGATCGTCTCAGGGATTGCCCGCCAGGCGATATCGCCACTGGGAGGAGCTGCGGTGCCGGGGGTGGCTCCCTCTTCGATCCACTTGCGGAAGATGCCGACCTCGCGCGGGGTGAGCGGCTTGGCCTCGGCCTTGTTCGGCGTGGGGGGCATCGCGGGGTCTTCGCTGCGCGAGGAGAGTTTGTAGATCAAGCTCTCGTCCGGCTTGCCCGCCACGACCGCGGGTCCGCTGGCTCCCCCCTTGAGGATCGCGGCGACGTTCTCCAGGACGAGGTCGCTCTCCTTCGTCGAGACGTTGTGACACGCGAGACACTTCGCCTCGAGGATCGGGAACACATCGACAAAGAACTCGACCGGACGCCCCAACGCGGGGTCGGCGGGGGCGATGGCTGTGTCAGCTGCGTATGCCGAGGTGGCCGCCGAAGCGAGAAGGGCAATCAGAGAAGTGAATCGCATGGTGAGAACCGTTGAGGGCTGAGAGTAGGACGGCCTTTCCAGGCCGTCCTGATCGACGTTCGACGTGGGTGGTCACATGGGACGGGGCAACTCGCTGCCCACGCGGGCCCGCACTGTTTGCTCGCGCCCATCGGGGACGGGCTGGAAAGCCCGTCCTACGGTAGGACGGCCTTTCCAGGCCGTCCTGATCGACGTTCGACGTGGTTGACGGTGACATGGGATCGGGCAACTCGCTGCCCACGCGGGCTCGCTCCGGTTGCTCGTACACATCGGGGACGGGCTGGAAAGCCCGTCCTACGGTAGGACGGCCTTTCCAGGCCGTCCAGTTCGACGTTCGACGTGGTGGTCACGTAGGACGGGGCGACTCGCTGCCCATGCGGACCTGCTCCGTTTTGCTCGCACGCAGCGGGGACGGGCTGGAAAGCCCGTCCTACGGGGGAACCTCCGCTAGGGCATCCTCGAAGTCCCAACCCGCGTCTCGCCACTCCGGATTGATCCATAGAAACGGGTAAGGGCTGAGCAAACCACACTTCACGGGATTGCGGCCGATGTACTGGATCACTCGATAGAGATGTTCTTCATCGCGAATGATGCGGTCATAGGATTCTTCCTGCCACAATTCACCGCACAAGTTCATTCGCTGGTTGATCTGATAGGCAGTGTATCCTTTGACAGCCCCCAGCACTTTCTCCAAGTCAAACCCATCGCGTGGTCGAATCGCGATGTGACAGTGATTCGGCATCACCACGCTACACCCGAGGAAGTAGCGTTCTTTGCAACCGAATTGAAGTGAGTTATGGACGATCTTCGCGTTCTCTTCATTTCGTAAGAGGCAACTGCCATGCCCCTCATCGAGCGAGCCTTCATATCGTCTGGCGACAGCTTGTTCGTATTGATCTCGAAGGTCGTTCGCACTCGGGTGCGAGCCTAGCCGGATGATCTCCTGACGCATGCGACCGAGATAGTCAAGGACGATTTGAGGTAGAGAATCAGCGAGCCGAAACGTCACGAAGTAGGTTGCTCCCGGTTGTCGCCAATGAGGCAGATGACGTTGATAGAAGGTGAATGATCCGTTGGGATCAAACCCCTTGAAGTGGGGTGCAGGTCGGCGAGTCGACATCTGAAGTCCTCCAATTTGAGTGTGGACGGGACGGGCTGGAAAGCCCGTCCTACGGTAGGACGGCCTTTCCAGGCCGTCCAGTTCGACGTTCGACGTGGTGGTCACGTAGGACGGGGCGACTCGCTGCCCATGCGGACCTGCTCCGGTTGCTCGTACGCAGCGGGGACGGGCTGGAAAGCCCGTCCTACGGGGTCACGTTGATCGTCACCGGCACTTCGACGATCGCCTCACCGCTGAAGTCGGCCTTGCCTCGTACGACGAGGTTCGCCTGGGCTCCATCCTTGGCGTCCCCGGCGGCGGTGATCGTCAGCAGTCCTTCGTTCATGTCGGCGGGGATGGTGACTTCCGCAGCCGCCAGCCCCGCGACGCCCGGAGGCAGTGGCAGAGACAACACCACCGGCCCGGTGAACC
>JANOKO010001401.1:0-2057 GCA_031419335.1 Planctomycetota bacterium | reverse complement strand
AGGAGGAGCCGGAGGTTGGTCATTGAGGAAGGGGAGGAGGGGAGTGGGGAGGAGGGGAGTGGGGGGAACACTAATCTTCGCTAATAACCACTAATCTGGATTTGATTAGCGCTGATTAGCGGAGATTAGTGTTCCAAACTCTTTGTCTTTCATGAATCAGCTCCCGGCGAGTCAGGGAGCTTGGTGGATGTCGATTCGGATTCCACCGGCAGCGTATCGGCCTGCGTCTCCTTAAATCCGAACACCACAGCCACAGCCGCCAGGATCAGCACAAACCCGGCGAGTTCGTTCCAGCGGAGTTTCTCTTTTAGGAACACGACCGAGAAGACGCCGAAGACCAGCAGGGTAATCACCTCCTGGATGATCTTCAGTTGTGGAGCTGTGAACTGCCCGTGGCCCCAGCGGTTGGCCGGGACTTGCAGGCAGTACTCAAAGAACGCAATCCCCCAACTGGCCAGAATCGCCACCCACAGGGCACTGCTCTTGAACTTGAGATGCCCGTACCAGGCGAAGGTCATGAACACGTTGGACGCGATGAGAAGCAGAATGGTGCGCATGGAGAGATCGTTCAGCGATGAGAGTTGAGCGTTAAATCCCAGAAGCCCGTTTAGCCGCGACGCGAAGGCTTTGCGCAGCGGAGCGCTCCCGCCGCCACCAACGACTCAGCCCCCAACGAATGGTCGGGGGCTGAATGCGGATTCACAACGATCATGCGGGCGACACTACGTCGCCGAGGCGGCTCCGGCACCGACCAGTTCTTCTTCGCCGCTGCCGTCCCCTTCGCCGATCACGCCTTCGAAGTCGAGTTGCTTCTCGCCGCCGACATCGCGGACCTTGACGATGATGCGGTTCTTGCCGTTGAAGATGCCTCGCAGCAGTTCTTCAGAGAGCGGGTCTTCGATGAACTGCTCGACGGCCCGACGCAGCGGACGGGCTCCGTAGTCGGTCGAGTCGCGGTCGGCATCGCCCCGGCTCTTGAGGATGATCAGTTCCTTGGCTTCGGCGGTGAGGATCAGGTTCAGCCCGCGATCGCGGAGGCGTTCACGCACCTTGCCCAACTCGATCTCGACGATCTGCTTCATGTTCTCGTCGGTCAGCTTGTGGAACACGACGATCTCGTCCAGGCGACCGATGAACTCCGGCTTGAAGACGCGGCTGACTTCGGCCATGACGTTCTTCTTCATGTCGTCATGCTGCTTGGTCTCGTCAGTCCCGCTGAAGCCGAAGGCTGGGCTGGCGATCGCCTTGGCCCCGACGTTCGTCGTCATGATGAGGATCGTGTTCTTGAAGTCGACCTTGCGACCGAAACTATCGGTCAAGTGGCCTTCTTCCATGATCTGCAACAGCATGTTGTACACGTCCGGGTGTGCCTTCTCGATTTCATCGAGCAGGACCACCGCGTACGGACGGCGACGAATGCGTTCGGTCAGCTGGCCGCCCTCTTCGAAGCCGACAAAGCCCGGCGGGGCACCGATCAGGCGGCTGATGTTGTGCCGTTCCTGGTACTCGCTCATGTCGATCTGCACGAGGGCGTCTTCGTCCCCGAACATAAACTCGGCGAGGGTCTTGGCCAGCAGCGTCTTGCCCACCCCGGTCGGACCGGAGAAGAGGAACGTGGCCATCGGTCGCTTGGGGTCTTTGAGGCCGCTACGGCTGCGGCGAACGGCCTTGGCGACAAGCTTAATCCCCTCATCTTGAGAGACGACGCGCTTGTGGAGTTCGCCTTCCATGGCCAGCAGACGGACGGTGTCTTCGCTCGACAGGCGGGTCAGTGGCACGCCGGTCATCTTGGAGATGACCTCGGAGATGATCTCGGCGTCGACGATCCCGTCCGACTCCTTCGACTTCTGCCGCCACTCGCGAGTGATGGTTTCCTTCTTCTTCTTGAGCTTGTCGGCCTGATCGCGGAGGGAGGCGGCCTTCTCGAAGTCCTGGTTGGCGACAGCTTCTTCCTTCTGAGCGTTCATTCGCTCGATGTCCCCGTCGAGATCCTTCAAGTCCGGCGGACGCACCATCGACTTGAGGCGGACACGGGCTCCGGCCTCGTCGATGACATC
>JANOKO010001400.1:0-2861 GCA_031419335.1 Planctomycetota bacterium | reverse complement strand
TGCTCATCGTCGAGGACGACAACCAGTTCCGAGAGATGGCCACGGAATGGATGAAGCGCAAGGGGCATCGTGTGCAGGCGGCTGCCAATGCTCAGGCGGCTCTCCAGTATTGCCAGCGACAGCAGTTCGATGTGGTCCTGGCCGATATGAACATGCCGGGGCTGAGCGGGTTGGAGTTGCTGCAGCGTCTCAAGTCCGATGGCCACGAATCGGAGGTCATCATCCTCACCGGCCAAGCCACCGTGGCGACAGCCGTCGAGGCGATGAAGCTGGGAGCCTGCGACTATCTCACGAAGCCGTTTCCGCTGTCGGAGTTGGAGCATCGCTGTCGACAGGCGGCCGAGCGCGGGAAGCTGAAGCGAGAAAACGTCAACCTGAAGACGATCCTCGAACTGCAGCGTCCCGCAACTCGCATCGTGGGTGAATCGGCTCCGATGAAGGAGTTGTTTCGTCTGATCGAGCGCGTCGGCCCGACCGATAAGACGGTTCTCATACAGGGCGAAAGCGGGACTGGGAAAGAACTCGTGGCGCGGGCGATTCAGAAGGCCAGCCTGCGGGCCGACAAGCCGTTCGTGACGATCAACTGTGCCGCTCTGCCAGAGCAACTCGTTGAAAGCGAACTCTTTGGGCAGGAGAAGGGATCGTTCACCGGAGCGATTGCCAACAAACCAGGACTGTTCGAGGTCGCCGATGGCGGCTCGCTCTTCATTGATGAGATCGGCGAGCTGCCCGGCTCGCTCCAACCGAAGCTATTGCGGGTGTTGGAGGACGGGTCGTTACGGCGGGTCGGGTCAGCCTTTGAGCGCCGCGTGAACGTGCGGATCATCGCCGCCACAAACCGTGACCTCGAACAAGAGGTCCGCCAAGGCCGATTCCGCGAGGATCTGTTCTACCGCATCAACGTCATGTCGCTGGTACTCCCTGCGCTGCGTGAGCGGGCCGATGACATCTCGCTGTTGATCCAGCACTTCCTCCCCCAGGGGTGGCGAATCACCGCTGAGGCCCGGGCCGCCCTCGAAAAGTACCACTGGCCCGGCAACGTCCGCCAACTGAGCAACGTCATCGAGAGGGCCACCATCCTGGCCGATGAGCAACTGGTCACGATCGGCGATCTTCCTCGCGATGTCCTGGGTGAGCCGGGGAGATGGTCTGCGGGTCAGCTCCCGCCGATGCAGGCCATGCCACATCCCGCGTCCGAAGTCGATGGGCTCGATTTGCCTGATCACAGCTTGGCAACCATCGAGCGCTCCCATGTCCTGGAGATCCTTCAAAGTTGCCAAGGGAACAAGGCCCGTGCTGCGCGAGCTCTGGGGATACACCGCCGCAAATTATACCGATTGCTCGAGCGATTCTCTGTCAGCGAATCAGAGAGCGTTGAGCCCCCCAAGAGATAGTCCTCCTCATCGGCATCCGGGGAATCGCGTACTGCTGCTTACCCGCGAATTCGACCTCTCACAAATTGCACCGTCAGGTCCGGGAAATCAGAAAAAGCTCCGTCCACTCCCAATTGCGAAAACAACACACTGTGCAATTGATCCAGGCTGTCGACCGTCGGCGGCAGGTCGTCGCGGCGAATCGTCCACGGGTGGACGCGGAGTTGCTGCTGGTGGGCCGTCTCCACCAGAGGTGATGTGCGGAGAAATCCATCAGGATCACGGTCTAAAAGCAACTGGGACAAAGAGGGTCCAATCCCGTCGGCGTATTCTTTGACACGCTGAAGCTCCGCTTCCAGTTCGTTCATGCGCCCGGCTTGCATCAGTCCGTCCCAAGGTTTTTCGGCCAATAACTGGATAAGGGGTAGCTGACAACCCAGTTCCTCGCGAATGCGCCGCGTTTCTGTCTCGTCGAAGCACTGAACGAAGACGCGAGACGGATCCGCAGCCCAGCCAGTGGAGGTGATCGTCTCGACCACAATGCGCGAGATGTCCCGTCCGGTTTCCCTGTGAAACGCTGGCTGCTTGATTTCTGTGTAGATGCCAGTGTGCTTTCCGGTACTCAAGTTCAGTCCGGCGATGAAAGTCAATTCTTCCTTCAGAGAGGGGATGGTGAAGCTGGAGGGCCTGACGGGGTATCGCGTGGGAAAGACGGCCATGCCAGTTTTGGCGTGGAACCTCTCGCCAACACACAACTGACGCACCTCGTCCCACGTGAAGTCGATCGCATAGAAACGACCGTCCACGCGCTGTCGACCAGGGAATTTCAGAGCCACATCGCTGACGGTATCGAGAAGAATGTCATGTAGCACGATCGGCACATTGTCGCGAGTGAGTACGACATCTTGCTCGAGGAAGTCCGCCCCGACGGCATGGGCGTACGCCTTCGCGGGGAGCGTGTGCTCGGGCAGGTAACCCGAGGCACCCCGGTGGGCGATCACAATCGGTTGGGCGGGGGGCATGAGTGGGGGCACAGGATGTTCGATGGGGAGATGGGGAGGAGCACGCTTCCAAGATGCCCGACTCATGAGAACGGCACGGCCACACGACAGGTCTGAATCACGGAACGATTTGGCCCGCCCACTCCCTCCTTCGTGGCCTGCGTATCCATTCTCCTCGTTCATTCGTTCGGGTCAATGAACGGAGGTTTGGAACAGAAGGTCTGCTGGGACGAAGACGCCAGAAGACTTGGTGAGCCTCAGTGCCGAATCGATGGAAGTTCGAGTCGTTTGCCGGTTTATTAGATGCTCGATGAAACTGTCAGCAACTCATCGTGTCCAGTGGAAGGGACCTGATTCCGAGTTAGAGGCCATCCGGTAAGTCAGGCGATGTGGGCGAGCAGATGCTCATTGAAGTGTGTGGACTTGGGAGATTTTGTTAGGCGGCGGACCATGATGTGAGTCAGGCACAGGTGGATATCGGTGCGGC
>JANOKO010001399.1:0-3180 GCA_031419335.1 Planctomycetota bacterium | reverse complement strand
CAAGGCAAGGGTGGCTTCAGTATGGAGTTTGCGTTCTACCAAAAGGTGCCCAAGAGCATCCAGGAAGAAGTCGTCGAACGCCGCCGCCAGAGCGATGTGCAGGGCATCCACCTGCGCCTTGAATGGGAGCGGAATGTCTCGAATGAAACTTGTTGCCTAGCGTTCGTCTTCGGCGGTAATCTCCAGCAGCGGTATAGGCTTGTGAAACGCAAGCCGTTTCGCGGCGGCTGTCGGATCCCCCATGCTGGACTCTCGAATCACAACTTGAGAAGCAAAAAACCGATAGTCGTGCTGGCAACAACTCCACCACTCGCTCGTTAACTCCTGGCACGCTGCCACGATCAAATCGCGACTTGGACGGGCCATCAGGTAGCTCGCGATCGTTGTTTCCAGATAGACCTTTTGCCTCTCGCTCATGGGAAGATTGTAACCTCTCTGACTGTCAGCGGCACGACTCCATTTGCGAGTCAGTCATTGGCTCGAGCCAAATACAAGAAAACCCAGGGACACGCATTACGGTTGTCCCTGGGCTCTTCTTCTGGCTGACTGCTGATCGCTGACAGCTTCCCTTAGCCCTTGGCCTTTTCGGCCTTTTCCTTGCGGCGGCGTTCGACGACTTCTTCCTGGATGCTCTTGGGCACCTTTTGGTAGAACGCAAACTCCATACTGAAGCCACCCTTGCCTTGGGTCATCGACCGTAGTTCATTGGCGTAATCGAACATGTTGGCCAGCGGGACTTCGGCGTTGATGACCGCCACACCGAGGTTGGTTCCGGTCTGGCCAATCACACCGCGCTTCGAGGACAAGTGACCGGTGACCGGCCCCTGGTACTCTTCGGGGACTTCGATTTCGAGCTTCATAATCGGCTCGAGCAACGCCATGTCCGCGATCTGCAAGCTGTCACGCATGACGTGCCAGCCGCAGGTTTCGAACGAGCGTTCCGAGGAGTCGACATCGTGGTAGCTGCCGTCGACGATTTCGGCACCGACGCGAACCACTTCGCACTCGCACAGTGGCCCCTTCACCAAGGCCCGCTGGAAGCCATCATCCACGGGCGGAATGAACTGCCCGGGAATCTTGCCCTGCGTGATCTTGTTGAAGAACTCGTAGTTCTTGTCGTTGTCCTCGGGCAGCGGGAAAATCTTGCCCACGATGTGCGCGTACTGTCCTGAGCCCCCGGTCTGCTTCTTGTGCTTGTAGTTGAACTCGACGACCTTCGTCGGGGTCTCCTTATAGGCCACCTTCGGCTGACCGACCTTCGTGTCGCATTTGTACTCGCGCTTGATGCGTTCGACGTAGATTTCCAGGTGCAACTGGCCCATCCCCGCGATCAGCGTTTCGCCCGTTTCCGGGTCGCTCATCACGTGGAAGGTCGGGTCTTCCCGGCGGAAGCGTTCCAGCGCCTTGCTCAGATTGCTGGCGTTGTCCCGGTTGGCCGGTTCAATCGACAGACGAATCACGGGCTCAGCTGCAAAGATCTTCTCCAAGGACATCGCTTCGAGGCCCGGTCCGACGAAGGTATCCCCCGTCGCGCAATCGACACCGACGATGGCGATGATGTCGCCGCCTTCGGCAGAGTCGATGTCCTGGCGTTCATCAGCATGCAGACGGACCAACCGGCCAAACCGCACAGCCTTACCCGTACGAGTGTTCGTGTAGGTTTCGCCCTTCTTGAAGGTTCCCTGGTACATGCGGGTGTAGGTCAACTGACCGAACTGCTCAACGACCGTTTTGAAGGCCATGCCGATAGCGGGCTTGGCCGGATCGGGAGTCAGGTTGATCCGAATGAATTCATCGGCCTGGATTTCCCCCTTCTTGCGAGCGGCTTCTGTCTTGTCGTTGTCAATGGCCGTGACGGTCCGGTCCAGCGGGCTGGGCAGGTAAGCGGCCACAGCGTCGAGCAGCGTTTGCACGCCCTTGTCCTTGAAGGCCGAACCGCACATCATCGGCGTGATCTCGTGGGAGAGCGTCGCCTTGCGGATGATCGGGACCAGCTTCTCGGCAGGAAAATCGGTCTCTTCGAGGATGGAGGCCATCAACTCGTCATCGTACATCGATAAGGCTTCGAGCATCGCCGCGCGATGCGTCTTGGCCTCGTCGAGGTAGTCTGCCGGGATCGGCTTATACACCACATCCATCCCCTTCTTGCCTTCGTAGTAGATCGCACGCATCTGAATGAGATCGATCACGCCTTCGAAGCTCGGACCTGAGCCGATTGGAATCTGGAGAACCACCGGCGTGACGTGCAGCTTGTCCCGGACCTGCTTCACGACGCTGAAGAAGTTGGCCCCCGTGCGGTCCATCTTATTAACGAACCCGATGCGAGGCACCTTGTAGCGCTTCATCTGACGGTCGACGGTCAGCGACTGCGACTGGACGCCACCGACCGAACACAACACCAGGATTGCTCCGTCCAGGACGCGCAGCGACCGCTCTACTTCGACAGTGAAGTCGACGTGGCCGGGGGTGTCGATCAGATTGACGGTGTAGTCTTCCACAGTGCCATCGACCTTGGTCGCGCCCCAGGTGACCTGCGTCGCGGCGCTGGTGATGGTGATGCCGCGTTCCTTTTCGAGGTCCATGAAGTCCATGGTGGCACCGTCGCCGTCCCCCTTGACTTCTTCCATTTTGTGGATGCGGCCGGAGTAATACAGGATGCGTTCGCTGAGGGTCGTTTTGCCCGAGTCGATGTGGGCCGAGATGCCCAGGTTGCGGATGTGCTGAAGGTCCATTGGTTTGCTACTGAACTGGGAAAGGAGACAGATGTTTGACCCGCTGGGGAAACAGTCTGTCCGTGAACGGGACACCCCTCGTCACGAGAATCTCAGACAGTGAGAGACTCGGTCTGGAGGAACAGCGATTCGTCCGCCGGAACTGTCGGCGACGTATCACATTCGGGCACATGCCACGAAGCGGAACGGCAAAGTAGTTTTCGGGATATGCAGCGTACGACTGGCCGCCGTCAGGCCATGCGCCGCTGCGATGGTTCGGTCGGCTCAGTCATTGGTGTGACCCTCGCTGGAACAACGATTTCGAAGTCTGCACGCCAGCCGCCCGCTGCGCACAGGAAACATCAGTGGACGCTGATCCGGGGCGGACCCAAGACAATAGACCAGCGCAGCCTCTCGCAAGAGGACGACGTATCGTATCGGCGGGTTCGGTCCCGTGAAAGAGAGATGC
>JANOKO010001398.1:0-1022 GCA_031419335.1 Planctomycetota bacterium | reverse complement strand
CCTTATGGTGTTGCACAACCCAGACGCTCAAAGCAACGTCTGGGCCAACCCGCCTCTCGTACCACGCGGATCAGTTGCGAGAGAGCAGACCCAAGGCGACGAGTGCCAGACAATGTTGCAGGGGAGGCGCAGTGCGCGACGTACGACGGCGAAAAAACACGTACAGTGCGCCAGCCAGCAACAGTGTCACAGCTGCGCCACCGATCATAGGCAATAGCGAGTTCGTCGGGCGTTCGTACTGGAAGTCGAGCGTCCCGGTAGCCAGTGTGATGTCTTGGATGGCTGCCAGCAGATTGGCTCGGTGAGCTTGGTCGGGGGCGAGCTTCGGTTCGTCGGACAAGGCGTAGACCGTAATGTGGTAGGTTTTCACGCCGGGGCCTTTCGAGCACATCGGGTCATACGCGGCCCGCCGCTTGTCGTTGAGTCCCGCCGTGCCGACACCCTTCGAGTTCTTGTCGAGCGCGGCGACATTGGCCGGGATGTTGTAGACGACCCAGTACGATTTCGTATCCCCCGGCCCCGGCGTGTGCCACACGTTGACGGCATAGCACTTTGTCCCCACTGGAGCCCCGGTCCAGGCCACCTGTGGGGAGGCATTCGCTCCGTCGCACGTGTACTCTTGACCAATGAAACCGTTGGCATCAATGGCGGTACTCGTCACCTCCAGCTTCGGCAGCTTCGAGTCGAACTCCACAGCCGGTGTGTTCTCCGACATCTCTTCGCCGGGACGCGGCGGTGGCTGGTCTCGGGGAGGTCGCTCACCGCCGCCGGGACCGCGCCGCCGGGGGGTATAGGTTTCGCTGTCGGAGACGCCGGTCGTGGCCACATAGGTGAACTTCGCGGACCCGTCCGGGTGAAGAACGTAACTCACGCTCCCCGGCTTGCCGTTCAATTCGTAGGTCAAACGATAGCTGCCGGGATGGGGCTCTTCGAAGCCGACGATCTTGGTATCTCGCATGGGGCTGCCAGCTTCACGGAGAGGCTCGGCTCGCGGTTGGGGGTCGACTTGGCCGTCACGTTCA
>JANOKO010001397.1:0-5079 GCA_031419335.1 Planctomycetota bacterium | reverse complement strand
CCATCCTTGTCGGCATCCAAGGCAATGGTGATGGGGAGGAACTTCATCATGTTGGGAGGTCCACCACGTCCGGGCCCGCCTGTCCCACCGGGGCCATTCGAACCGCCCTGCCGACTGCCACCTTGTCCCTGTCCACCCTGTCCCTGTCCCTGGCCACCTTGACGGTTTCCACCCTGTCCTTGGCCATTGGGTCCACCCTGACGATTTCCGGCACCCGGGCCTCCGCCCTGACCGGGAGGTCCACCGGGACCGCCTTCACGCCCTCCTGGACCACCGCCTTGTGCCCCCTGTGGAGGCCGACCGCCTTGACCACCCGGGGGTTGAGCCGACGCTACGCCGATGGCCGCCAGAGCGAAACCCGTGGCGATTGTCGCCATCCAGTGCCTGTTCTTCATGATTCTGTCCTTCGAGGGGAGAGCGGCATGCCCCCCGCACGAATGCCACGAGGAGTCTACCTGACACCCATTAAACACACGACTCGTGTCGAGGTTTCGAAAAAAAGCAAAAAAGATTTGTTCAGACGGACCGAGGCGCGAGGTCCGCATCCACCATCATCTCGACCAACTCCCGGAAGCTCACCTGCGGAGTCCAGCCGAGTTGAGTCCGGGCCTTGGTGGCATCTCCGAGAAGCAGATCAACTTCCGCCGGTCGGAAGAACTGCGGCGAAATCTCGACGAGAGTCTGCCCGTGCGGCCCCAGCCCGCGTTCATGGACCCCGGACCCGGTCCAAGTCAGCGGCAACCCAGCCCGCTGGAATGCCAGGTCGCAGAACTCTCGTACGGTGTGCGTCTCCCCAGTGGCGATCACGAAGTCCTCCGGCTTTTCGGCTTGCAGCATCAGCCACATCGCCTCCACGAAGTCCCCCGCGAACCCCCAGTCGCGACGAGAATCGAGGTTCCCCAACTGCAGCGGCTCGGTCCGACCGTGCTTGAGGGCTGCCACTGCCAACGTGATCTTCCGCGTCACGAACGTCTCCCCACGTCGCGGTGACTCATGGTTGAACAGGATGCCGTTCACCGCAAATAGCCCATACGACTCGCGGTAATTCCGCGTGATGTCGTACGCAAACGCCTTCGCACAGCCGTAGGGGCTGCGGGGGTGGAAGGGGGTGGTTTCCGTTTGCGGAGTTTCGACGACCTTGCCGAACAGTTCTGAGGACGACGCTTGGTAGAACCGCGTCTGGAGTCCCAGTTGCCGGATTGCTTCGAGAATCCGCAGCGTGCCGAGGCCGGTCACCTCGGCGGTATATTCAGGGCACTCAAAGCTGACGTGGACGTGCGACTGGGCGGCGAGGTTATAGACCTCGTCGGGGCGGGCCTCGTCCAGGGCGTTGTGGATCGACGGGCTATCGGCCAAGTCGCCGGCTCGCAGTTGGAGCCTCGATCCGACCTCGGGGGTGAGAAGGTGCGCGATCCGCGAGCGGTTCTCAGTGGAGCTGCGACGTACGAGGCCCCAGACCTCATACCCCTTGGCCAGCAGGAACTCGGCCAGGTACGAGCCGTCCTGCCCAGTGATGCCCGTAATGAGTGCCTTGCGACCGTTCGGCGGGGGGAGTGTCATGTGTGCGTCCGTAGGACGGGCCCATTGGCCCGTCCGAATGTGGATTATCGAGTCGCGAAGCGTCGTCGCCTACGCGGCCCGGAAGTAGTCCATCGCGTTCTGGAACAGCTTCAGTCCGTCCCCCTCACCCCGCAGCCCCAGCCGCGTCCAGCGCGGGTGCTGAGTCGCGAACAGGAACCGCTCCGGGTGCGGCATCAGGCCCAGGACGCGCCCGGTGGGATCGCCCAGCCCGGCAATGTTCGCGATCGACCCGTTGGGGTTGATCGGGTACGGGAGCAGTTCTCCGGAAGCAGGGACTCGTCCGTCCGCATCGCTGTAGCACAGCCCGACCTGCCCAGCCGCGATCCACTGGTCGAGTGTCGCCCGGTCGCGAACCGCAATGCGCCCTTCGGCATGAGCGATCGGCAACTCGATCTCGTCGATCCCCCGCAGGAAGACATTGTTCGACGACTGCCCCCGCAGCTTGACCCACAACGCGGTGTACTTGCCGTTCTCGTTCCAGGTGAGCGTGGCGGGCGGCGGTTGGTCGACCTGCGGTGGCCAAGTCGTGCCGCCGCCGGGGAGGACGCCCGCCTTCATCAGCACCTGAAACCCGTTGCAGATGCCGAGCGTGAGCGTGTCGCGCTGCAGGAATTCGCCGATCGTCTCGGCGAGCTGGCCTTGGAGCTGGCTGCCAAAGACGACCCCGGCTCCGATGTCGTCGCCGTAGCTGAACCCGCCGGGGACGCAGAGGACTTGGTAGTCGCGGAGGAGGTTCGGGGTCTCCAACAGTTCGAACAGATGCACGCGCGTGGCAACCCCGCCGCACAATCCGAAGGCGTGGGCGGTTTCGTGATCGCAGTTGGTGCCCGGTGCGCGGAGGATGCACACCTTCGGTTGAGCCATGACAATGAATCCCTGATGATCGTGGCGGTCGTGGAATCTAAGCATCCCGCGACCCGCACACGATCCGCATCTTGACAGTCCCAACACAGCTTGCCAAACGAGAGAGAACAATTTCTACGAGCAATCTGGTGTTGTAAGCAGTGGAAGCCAACGAGGCCAGATGTCCGCCGGACAACGTGTGGAGTGCTGGTTCGTGCGAGGAGACCTCGGCAAGCTGATGCCTGTTGCCCCGGAGTGGGATCAGCTCCTCCAGTTTCCCTGAGTGGTGCAAACGTTCAGATCACAGGTTGTTTCAATCGGAATTCCGCTTCCCCCCTTGATGGAATGAAGTCAGGGGGGGTAGAGTTTTCAGTGTTGGCTCAGCGCGCACCGCATCGCTGGGTGGGATTGTGCGCCTGGACTGGGTGGTGAGCGGTGAATCGGAATACCCGCGTAGTCGGGTGGGACGGATTGAACATGTTGAGGAACCATTGGTTCAATGTCCTGTGCCTGTGGGCGCTCATGCTGGGGTTATGCACACCGCTGGCGCGGGCTGAGCCGCTGGACGATTACACGGCAGCTCTGAAATTCTACGAGCAGAAACGTTGGGACTTCGCGGCCAAAGGCTTCGAGGGTTTCCTCGACAAGGCCCCCACTCATGCCAAGGCCCCGCTGGCTCAACTCTACCTGGGTCAGTCGTTAACTCACTCGCAGAAGTATGATGCCGCTCGTGCCGTCTTTCGCAAGTTTTTGGTCGCGTACGCACAGCACACGGATGCGCCACTGGCCGCCTACCGGATTGGGGAGAGCAGCTACTTCCTGAATGATTTCCAAGCCGCGAATACCGAGTTGGAGTCGTTCGTCAAGACCCATCCGAATCACGATCTGGCCGTTTGGGGGTGGCAGTATCTCGGTGAAACGAGGCTCCAACTCCAGGATGCCCCTGGTGCGGTCCAAGCGTTCGAGGTGGTCCTGAAACTCAAGACGGATGTCGCCGAGCAGATCGAAGCCAAGTTCTATCTGGCACGCGCATATGAGGCCCTCCAGCAAGGGGACAAGTCCGCAACTCTCTATAAAGAAGTCTCAACCGCTGACCACCCGCGTGCTGCCGAAGCCCTGTTCGAAATCGCCACAACCGAGTATCAGGCGGAGCGGTACGAGATGGCTGCCAAGACTTTTGAAGAACTCAGTACCCGCTTTCCCAAACACACACTGGTTGTCACCGCCGAACTGAATGCGGGGTTTTCTCGGTATCAGTCCAGCGACTTCCCTGGAGCAGAGGCGAGGTTTGAACGGGCTGCGAAGAGTCCTGTCCTCGCGCAGACGGCCTCGTTCTGGATCGGAATGTGCCGTAAGTCACGCTTAGACTGGATGGGAGCCATCGAGGTGTATGCCGCACTTGCACCCCAGTTGCCCGCTGGAGAACTCGCCGAGAAAACGACCTACCACTGGGCGGATTGTCTGTCCCATCTGGATCGCTTTGACGAGGCTCAGCAGTTGTTTCTCTCGCTGGCTGAGAAGTGGCCCCACTCCACCCTGGCCGACGACAGTACCTATTCCGCCGCCGATTCAGCGCTCCGCGCGAAGCGAGTAGCGATTGCCATCCAGCTCGCAGAGCAGTTTTCGGTTCAGTACAAGAACAGCCCATTGCGCCCCATGAATGAGATGTTGCTGGGACGAGCGTGGATCGCCCGAGGAGTTGAGGTCGAAACCACCGACCTGGCCAAGGCTCAGGCGGACTATCAAGCAGCCGCACAGCTATTTCGGAATCTGATCAGTACGAGCACCATCCCTCGCACGACGATGCAGGCCCGCATTCAACTGGCCCGAGCCGAGAAACGACTCCATCATCCGGACAAAGTGATCGAAGCTCTGACTCCGATTGCCGACGCAATCAACGCGGGAGAAGCGGGAAGCGGAGTCTATGCCGATGCCTTGCCGATGCTGGGTGAAGCACTGCTCAATACCGGCCAAATCGGACAGGCGGAAAGCGTGTTGACTCAGGCGTTGAAAAGCCTCCCCGCTACAGCGGATCGCCGACCGACTCTGATGAAAATCGCCGAAGTCCGAGCGGCTCAAGGACACTGGCCTGAAATGGATGAGACGCTCAGCGAGCTGGCTGTCGTCGACCAGGAAGGCCAACTTCTGGCCCAGTCGGCCTCGGACAATGCCCAGCGAGCCATCGCCGCCAAACAGTGGGCCGTAGCCCAAAAGCTCTTGGAGCGAGTGGTCGCGCTGGGGGATCACCGCGACTACTACGTGACGGCCCTCCTCGATCTGGGAAGTGTTCAGGTGGCCCAGGGGCAACATGGCCTGGCCGCAGAGACCTATGGGAAATTGCTGAACTCCAGCACGACCGACCTGGAAGTGCTGTCGACGGCCGCATTCAACCGAGGACTCTGCCTGAAGCAGGCTGCCGGAGACGACGCGGCGAAGCTCGCCCAGGCAGCTCAAGCACTCTCCGAGGGAGCCAAGAAATACTCGATGGAGACAGCAGACAGCCCACCCGATCCGGCGAAGCAGAAGGCCGCTGTGCAAGCAGTCAGGTGTGCCAGACTGGCTGCCGAAATCCACACCCAGTTGAAGCAATTGCCCGAGGCCGACGCCCTGTGGCAATCGGCGTACGATCAGTTCGAGAAACTCAAGACCGCTGAT
>JANOKO010001396.1:0-1792 GCA_031419335.1 Planctomycetota bacterium | reverse complement strand
AGCAGCTGAAGAAGCTGCGCCGCGGCGGTCACGATCCCGAGAAGGTCTACGCGGCGTTCAAGGCCGCCACCGACTTCAAGGGCGGACCGACTGTCATCCTCGCCAAGACGATCAAGGGCTACGGACTCGGCTCCGAGGCCGAAGGCAAGATGAAGGCCCATAACGCCAAGAAGCTGCTAGATAACTCGGTGCGGCATGTCCGCGACCGATTCAGCATCCCAGTCTCGGATGATGAGATTGATACCATTCCCTACTACAAGCCTGCGGACGATAGCCCGGAAATCGCGTACCTCAAGGCTCGTCGCGATCAACTGGGAGGAAATGTCCCCTCTCGCAGACCGACCGAGGAGAAGCTCAATATTCCGGCACTGGATGACAAGGTCTTCTCGCGACAAATCAAGGGTACGGAAGGCGGCACCAGCTCGACGACGCAGGCCTTCGGCGGCATCATGCAAAGCTTGATGCGGGACAAAGCCATCGGCAAACGTGTCGTCCCGATCATTCCGGACGAAGCCCGCACCTTCGGTTTTGAATTCATGTTCAACGCCGTCGGCATCTATTCTAGCAAGGGGCAGCTGTACGAACCCGTCGACAAGACCGCTGCGGATGGGTCGCCGAACTTGGAGTACTACCGCGAATCGATCGACGGCCAGATCCTCGAAGAAGGGATCAACGAAGCTGGGGCGATGGGGTCGTTCGTCGCCGCTGGAACTGCGTACGCCAACCTCGGCGTGCAGATGATCCCGTTCTACACCTACTACTCGATGTTCGGGTTCCAGCGTGTCGGCGACCTCATTTGGCTCGCAGCCGATTCCCGCTGCAAGGGGTTTCTGATGGGGGCCACTAGTGGTCGCACGACCCTCAATGGCGAAGGACTCCAGCACGAGGACGGTCACAGCCAGTTGATGGCCAGCACGGTCCCGAACCTGATCGCGTACGACCCGACCTATGCGTACGAGCTCGCGGTCATCATCCAAGATGGCCTGCGTCGCATGTACGTCGACAACGAGAGCGTCTTCTACTACCTCTCGATCTACAACGAGACCTACCAGATGCCCGCGATGCCGGACGGCGTCGAGAACGGCATTCTCAAGGGCATCTATCGGCTGTCGAGCGTCGACTCGAGGGCCGGACAAAAAGTCCGCGCCCAGCTGTTCGGTTCCGGCACCGCACTGCCCAGCGTGCTGCGGGCGCAGAAGATCCTCAAAGACAAGTACAGCCTCGGCAGCGATGTGTGGAGCGTGACCAGCTTCAACGAGCTGAGCCGCGACGCGCTGGCCGCCGACCGCTGGAACCGCCTGCACCCGACCGAAACGCCGAAGAAGGGCTACCTCGAATGCGTGCTGGCCAGTGAGAAAGGCCCGTTCGTCTCGGCCAGCGAAAACGTCCGCGCCGTCGCCGACCAAATCCGCCAGTGGGTTCCCGGCGAGTACACCGTCCTGGGCACCGACGGCTTCGGTCGCAGCGACACCCGCCAAGCCCTCCGCCGCCACTTCGAAATCGACGCCGAATGCACCGCCTACGCCGCGTTACTGGCCCTCTCGAAGCAGGGCGGGTTCGACAAGGCGAAGTTGCCGCAAGCTCTGAAGGATCTCGGCATCAATCCGGAGAAGGTCGACCCGCGCACGGCGTGAGGCAGCACGCTTTGAACTGAGGGCCAGCGTTCATCCGGATGGAGATCGCCATGAAAGCCGAAGAGGTCCGCGCGACTCTGCTGCCATCACGGGTCGTGTCCCCTTCTGATCCGGGTCACATGTCGATTTCGTTTCATGGGGAATCGATCGAACCCGTC
>JANOKO010001395.1:0-6760 GCA_031419335.1 Planctomycetota bacterium | reverse complement strand
GCGACTTTGTTGAAAGCCTCGTCGAGTTCGTCTGCGGTCACGCCGAATTGATTGATCTGCTCAAAGACCTCGCGCATGCGCCCGAGGTTGATCTCGGTCTCCGTCGCATCACAACACAGGTAACCACCCCAGATCCCGTTGTCAAAGAACTCGTTGAAGGAGAGGTCGCATGACTCGGCGTGACCCGGATCAACGAGATCCCAGTAGAGCCGTCCACTGTCTCCATCACCGACGATAACCGATAACATTTCTGCGGCAAATCGCCGCGGGTCGCGGCTCGTGGGAGCTGTGGAGAACAGCATTGTGTGAGCTTGTGACAAGGTAGGGCGCGTGGTCGCCGTTCGCGTGCGGGGGGGATGGCATTCGGCCCACTGTTCCTGTTGATCCCCCGGCGGAAAACCCGTGCAATACTGGTTTGCAAGTGCGAGGATCTCTTCCCAGTCCACGCGCCCGGTGGCGACGAGGGTAATATTTCCGGTGTGATAACGCTGCTGAAAATAGGTTCGCATCTGCTCGACGGTGAGCGCCAAGATGCTCTCCCGAGTGCCGAGGATCGACTGCCCCAGCGGATGGTGAGCGAAGTGAGCTGCCATCACCTGATCGTGAGCAAGGAACCCCGGCATGTCGTCATACATGCCGATTTCTTCGAGGATGACTTGCTTCTCGATCTCGAAATCGTCTTGCCGCAAACTGGGCTGCATCAGTGCGGCCAGCAACTCAAACGCGCGGGGCAGATACTCCGGCAGTACAGCCGCGTAGTAGAGTGTGAATTCCTCGCCCGTCTGTGCGTTGTAATTCGCTCCGAGCTCATCGAAGACCCGGTTGACATCCGCAGCGGAGAACCGCCCGTTCCCCTTAAAGGCCATGTGTTCGAGGAAGTGACTGACCCCGGAGCAGTCCCGTGATTCATTCCGAGACCCGGTCCGCACATAGAACCCCACAGCAGCACTTTGGGCGCGCGGGTTGATCTCGCTGATGACTTGGAGTCCATTCGAAAGGACGGACTGACGAAATTCCATGTACGGTTCCCGAAGGCAATGAGGCTCTGGCTGGACCCACAACAGTGGGGTGGCGACACCACCAGCGGCTCAGGGTAGCGTGTTTCAGTGGCGACAGACAGCGATTCTCGGGCCAAACGCCGCAGACCCAGAGGGATCGCCCTACCGCACGCGAATCTCGGCGGATGATAGTTTGATATGCCGCCGTGGCTGTGAGACACTCTCGAACAGAGATCGCTGCAGCCGGATTTTTTCGAGACCCTGCTCATAGCAATCAGCATGCTGGATTCGCAGGGCCTCCAGAGCCAGTTCTTCGGCTCGATCAAACTCGCTCTGGCTGGCCGCAGCGATGGCGAGATTGAAGATCGCGGCATCGTTCAGCGGGTTCGCATGCAGCGCCGCTTCCCAGGCTTTCGCGGCCACCTCCCAGTTTCCTTTCTCTGCAGCCCGAACCCCTTTTCTTACACTGATCCCTCCCGCCGCGGTCCAGGCACAATTCGCTAAGGCAATTGAGCAGACATCACATTGCGGTGTCAGTTGCGAAACGACTTCGAAGCCACAACGCTGAACGAGTGTTTGCTGCAACTGGTCCTGCGGGGCTTGGGACGCTGGTTCCAAGCAACTGATCCGGTTCTCGGAAAGCGTTTCGCCCGTCCTGGAATCGATCAAGCGATAGTTCACAGTCATCGATGTCTGGCTCGATGGAGATTTTCGTAGGAACAGCGTATGGAGTTGCTCAGGCTGAACTTCTGGAGGGGTATCGGACAGGATTGTCCCGACAAGTACAGCGTCAATGTCCTGTTCCCGAGCAGCGACCAGGATTTGATCGATGGAGGGGTGATCAGAGACTGTTTCAACATTCACGATGGAGTTGGCCCCGGATACAGAGAAGGCATCAACAACCTCCTCCGCCACCCGTCCTCCCCATTCCCCCTCAAATGGCAGAACTCCCACTGTTTGCACCCCTGCAATTGGGGCTGCAGCAGGTTGCCACATGGGAATCTTGGCGAAATGGGCGCAGCCTGTAGCCGTAACTATAAACAATGGCAGAAGATATGTCATCCAACTGCGCATGTCTGAGCAAATGTCCCAGGGTGGTGAGGCGTCTCATTCCGTCGCGCAACAATTGTTGAGACTCCATATACTGAGGAATATCGGAATTGAGCAAGGGGATTCGGAATCACAAGGTCGATGAGCGGTCGAGTTTCACCGAAATGCTTCCCATGGGGAAAGGTCTGATCCCATGTTACAGCGATTGGTCGCACAGCGGGGACTGATTGGATGCTTGTCATTGGTGGGACTTCTGACGGGTGCCGCATTGTGCCTCTGGGATGAAAAGCAGCAGGGGACGGCTGGTGGGAGTCTGTTTCGAGCCGGGGTCGTGTTGGGTGCCTTGTGGCTGGCAATTCCTGATCGGTGGGTTCCGGGTGCGCAAAGATTTTCGATCTGGCAAGGGTTGGGCTTTTTAGGGATCGTGGTGGCTGTTGTCCGACGGCCTTTGATAGTTATCCCAGTTCTGATGATTCTGGGTGTGATTAGCTTGTTTACGAGACCCCGTCCCTAGAGAATTCAGTTTCCGGGGAATCGCCCCCGTGGCACTCAAGAGATTGCAGGTGGCGGCTGCGAAACTGGGGATCACGGGAGGTCCATGTGTCCAATTCTCTGATGCGAGATCCAGCATCTTCAGTACGGGGTGGTGAGCGAAAGTGGGGTGGGCTGATGTCCCCTTTGCTCCCTGTCATTCTGGCCACGGTCGGTTGTTCACCGCTTCTGATTGTCCATTTTCAGCAGCTCTGGTCGCGTCCGCATTACCAGTATTTTCCGTTGGTGATTGTCTCGGTGGTGGTCGTCTACCAATTGCGTCGTACAGATCCGGATCAAGTCACCGCCCGCCCGCGCCCGCTCTTCGCGGGTTTGGCATTGCTCGCCGGACTGGCCTTAGCAACGTATGCCGTTCTGCAGATTTCTCCGCTGCTATGCTGCGCGGCTTGGTTGTTGGCTACGCTCGCGTTTGTCGCCAGGAGTCCAGTTCCATCATGGTCTTGTTGGGCCTTGCTCTGCTTGCTGTTGCGATTACCACAAGGCCGGGATGTCCAACTCATTCAGTGGCTCCAACACATCACGACACGCATCAGCAGCGGAGTTCTGGACCAGTTGCAAATCGATCATATTCAGGCAGGGAACGTGCTGTCGTTTCCTGATCACACGTTGTTTGTGGAGGAAGCGTGTAGTGGAGTTGTCTCGCTGTTTACGATACTGGCGACGGCAGCGATTTTTGGCGTCTTTCTGCGTCGGTCGGCATTTCACACGATCCTGTTGATGGTGGCTGGTGCGTTCTGGGCCGGTGCGGCGAATATTCTGCGCGTGGTGTTGATTGCTGTGTTCCTGGACAAGCTGGGAATGGATTTAACGAAAGGCTGGCCACACGATATCCTGGGTCTCGCGGTGTTTTGCATCACATTGGTCATCTTGTTCAGCACGGATGCTCTACTGCGATTTGTGGCCGGGCCGATTGAAATTGAAACGTCCGGATCTCCCGAGTCGTTGTATGAAAACCGACTGGTCGGCCTCTGGAATGTCTTGCTCTGGCCGACCCATGAACGCCCGGTCGATTTCATGAATGCGCGACCACCCGTGACCACCGCCCCGTTGGGGACCGCTGGGGTGCTGTACATGGGTGTCGTCTCGGTCGGCTTTTTGTTACTGGGTGCTTTGCAAATCTGGGGCGGCATCGGTCCCTTCTCGACGAGTTTGGGAATTGGTTCCACGGTCGATGCACTGGCGAAAGACAGCCTTTCTCCGCAGGTCGAAAAGTGGACACTGGACAGCTTTCGTCGTGAGAGTCGCAGCGCCACCAGCGAGTTCGGTGAACGTTCACGGCAGTGGATTTATCGTCAAGGGGATATGACAGCCGTGGTCTCCATGGATTATCCCTTTCCCGAGTGGCATGACGTGTCTGCCTGCTACCGGGGAATCGGGTGGACCTCCGGAAAACAACTCCGTTTGCTTGATGGCACAACGGCGCAGCAGTACCCGCTTCAGAATGACCAGAATTCAGCGTGGTTGATCTTCGACCTGTTTGACCAGCACGGGGCTCCCTATCAGTCGCCCACGGGACAGGGAATCCACCCTCGCTGGAGGCGGTTGCTCTCCGGGGAGTCTTCACGCTGGGCACTCCCGACCTATTACCAGGTCCAAGTTCTGGTTGTCATTCCCAGCACGCAACCCGTGCCCCCGCCCACCGTCTTGGAAATCCAACGGTTGTTTTCTGCGTGCCGAGAGCAGATTCGCCAGCAAGCCACCCATAAGCCCAACGGAGACCACCCATGATCTCCTGGGGAAATCCGTGGAACGCATCGACCAGTCTCTTCTGGAGGGTTCGCACCCTGCCGTTGTACGTCATCTGGACCCTGTCCGGATTCACAGCCGGTTGGGTGCAGACGCGGCGATTGCGGCAGTTGTTTCTGGGGATTCCAGCACTGGCGAGTGCCCTGCTCGTGATCGCATTGACCATCCAGTCCCGTGCGGATTTGGATACGGGAACGATTCGCAGGTACATCGACACTGCACAACTGTCTTTGAGGAAAAACCAGATCGAACGTGCCGAGTTCTACGTCAACCGACTGAAGTCCTGGAAGCATCAAAACGACCCATTCCTGCAAGTGCGAGCCGATATTGCCATCGCTCGCGAGCGTCCCGATTTGGCCGTGAACTGCTTTCGGGACATGCTCGTCAATACTGACCATTCTCAGGACGCCCAGGCACACCAGCAGCTCGCACTGGCGGTTTTGAAAACAACAAAAGACCCGAACAGCGATGCGGCTTCCGAGGCCATCCAGCACCTCCAACTCGCACTCGAGGCCCACCCCGGCGACCTGACCAGTCATGAATTACTGGCCAAGCTCTTTATGACCCGCGGCGATCTCGTCTCCGCCGCTCTGCACTTGGAACCGGTGGCTCAAGCGAATCCTGGCTTACAGATCGATCTGGCACGTGTGTACGAGCAACTTGGACGGCAGTCCAAACAGGTCGAGGCCGCCAAGCAGGCCGAACTCTACTTTGCCGCCTCGATCGCAGACCATAAATCCCACCCTCCCCGTGCAGACATCACAACTGCAACACGAGATGCGCAGCAGGTCACGGACTATCTGGTCTGGTCCGAAGCCCTCATCATGCAAGGCAAATTCGAAGACGCAGCGAACATCATCACCAATGCACTGGATCAGCAGAATGCACCCGCACTGCGACAACGATTGGCCTCGATCTATCTCCAACAAGCCAACACGTTGCCCGCGATCGACGAGTCTTGGCGACAGCGCTTTGAGCTGGTGACTCTGAGCCGAAACTATGACCCTGATGCGCGCGAGGCGCTGGTCATCCTGGCCAACATCGCTGCACACGCTCCGTTCGACTTACGCCCCTTGGCGCTGAAAGAGATTCAACCGTATCTGGAAAATGGAAAGGCTCCTCCGGCAGCGTATTACCTCATCGGGACTGCTGCGGCACAAGACAAACTCTGGGACGATGCACTAAAACTCCTGCGCCGGTCTATCGAGCTGGAACCTCAGGCGGATATCGCTTGGAATAACTTGGCCTACACGCTGCATTCGATGCCGAATCCGGATTGGAAGGAAGCCGAGCGTTGTGTGATCGAGGCGATCCGCCTCAATCCCACTCCCGCGATCTATCACGAAACACGCGGCCATATCATGGTGGGACAGGAGCGCTGGGCTGAGGCAGTGCAAGAGCTGGAACGGGCTTTGCGGGAGTTCCCGTCACAGCCCCAAATTCACGGAGGGCTTTCGCTGGCCTATAGCCGACTCGGAGACGACGATCTGGCGGACTACCACCGCCTGCGACAAGCCGCGCTGAGCCGTTGAATTGGATTTGAATTGGATTTACTGTTGTCGGCGGGACTTGGTGGTCCGGCAAACGACACCCGACCGATTGCTGAGCGGACTGCTGCGTCCTCGCTTCTGCGGCAATTCCATGTGTCCAGGGATGAAACGAGACCTGCAACGTACCTGGGAATCGACCTTGGAGAGGCCAGCGCCGCGGTCGGAGGCGGACTGGTTCGAGACGAACGGTCGAAGAGAGGAGTCAATTGGTCTGCTGTTGAATGCGGAAAAATAGCTGTTCAGTCACAGAGGGGCATCCAGTCACCGTAAAGAACTCATGCGGGCAGCAGCTTTGTACGACTTGTGGGCAATGGTGAGACATTCCCTCGTCGACACGTTTCACCAGAACGTGGTCGAAAGAGCGCGCGTGCTGGCCCACTGGCGAGGGGCAGCTTCGAATCACTCGGGAACGTGTGATGTAGAACCAGTCTCGGCCGCCAGATGCGCCTGGGATGCCACACAGCCGTTCACTGACGCCGTATGGCCGTCCTTGAGTGTCACGATCGGTATAACTGGAATTCCTTGACCGAGGGTGAAGTCGCCGTCCCAGAATTCCGTTAAAAGTGAAGAGGAATTGTCGGGATGTTGTTGAAACACCACAACAGACTGGGTAAACTTCCTAAATCCAACAATCCCCCCACTCCTTGTGAACCGAGGGTCGACAGATGCGAAGCAATTGGATTTCACTGGTGAGCTGTTTAGCCTTGGCTGCCGGGCAGTCAGTCTTGTTTGCCCAGGATGACGAAACGAAAGCTGCTGTTGCTGACGAACCAACGCCGGTGTTGGCCGCAGCGGGACTTCAGCCGATTGCGGAAGCACCTCATTCCTCGGGACTCGGATTTCGCCGAGTCAACTCGTCAGGCG
>JANOKO010001394.1:0-3576 GCA_031419335.1 Planctomycetota bacterium | reverse complement strand
TTGGCTCGCTCGACATCTACGATTTCGAGCAGATCATTTTTCAGTCTTCGTACAAGGAAGGTGTCTGGGAAGCCGACACCCTCCTGCGGATCTTCGGACTGTTCCATCGGGAGGCATCGCGGACACGAGCCATAAATGATTCGGAATTGTGCGATGCCGCTGATCGAGTCAGAAGCGTCATTTCGCTGCCGTATCGACCCGCGGATCGAAAGGGTACTCAGATTCGAGGCATCACGAGGCTAGAACTCTACGAAGCTCCTGAGTATCTGATTTCTCATAAGATGCCGATCGATGTTGGCGATATTTTTCAGAAAGCGAACGGTTTAAAACGATATGTGCTTCTCGAGCAGCCGTGTGATCTGATGGTGCGAGGCGACACTGGTGAGCGGAATGCGAATACGGTGGTCCTGGTCGAATTGGTAGAGCAACCCAGAGTTCCGAAAGGCACCAAGGTCAAAGACGCCAAGATCAAAGACTCGTATGTTGAGCTCGAATACTATGCTGAAGACGAAGCGAATCAGTGCTTTGTGAACATGGCAAAATGTGAGCTTGTGCCTGCATGCATAGTTGATCTGTGCGTGTTCAACAAAGACGGGATCGCTGAGATCAAGATTGCGGACAAGTGTCCGTCAGGGATGATTCACGCCTGGAAGTTGCGATTCGACGCCATTCACAAAGCCGCCGAGTCCATCGTCAATGATTTCAGGGCGTACACCAACGTAGGAGCCGCCGGTGCAGCGGACGCGGTGAAAAAGCTCTTGCAAACGTCAATGACGAAGTCGGTTCCTGGATTCATCAAGGGGGAGATCAAGCCGACTCCCGACCGGATCACTTACAACCTGAAACGGATTGGGCGAGTGAAACAGCCACGAGCCGCGAGTCTTCTCCGGGAATTGGCGTATTTTAAGGCACGAGACGCGTTCGACCATGATCTGATGAGAAGCATGGAACATGATTCAAGTGGAACTGAAACGTGTAAATGAGGCCAGCTAGTCGATGGATGGCCCGCGTTGCATCTTCTTGCAGAATGTGGCATGGTGAGCGGGACATGCCTCCACGAAGTCGAGCAACACCGGCACCGGCGGAACCAGCGCACGTTGAGCAATCTCAGCTGGCGGAGTCGGTGGATCGACTGACCCGTGAAATTCAGGCGATGCGGACTGAGTTGGATGAGGCTCGGTCGGAAATCGCTTGGGCCATGCGAAACGCCATTGCAGAGAGGCCGGGTGAGTTACTCGACACGACCGCGACAACGTGGCCTGAGCCAGAGCTGCGAGATTCGGACGGGAATGCCGCTCCATCGATCACACCGAATGATCGCCCTTCCAAGCCGCCGCCGGGACAGCTGTTCTGATCGAGCCACTTCTCAATCGATCACGCCTCTCCCTTCCCCCCGCTCCCCGTGTCCAAGGAACAATTTCTCTACAACGAAACCAAGCCGGTCTTCGATCTGATCGAGGAGGCCTCGTATCGTAGCGGGGTCAGTCGCGGGCAGGCCTTTGAAGATTTTCTGCACATGAGCGTCTGTGCGATGTCCGGCGGCACGATGGAGGACCAGTATCTGGCCGTGGTCGAGCGGCACAAACACGGCAAGCCCGGACGACGCGGCTGCGACTCGATCGCCAGGGCGTTCGGCACGCTGGTCGCCAGCATGGAGCAGACGCAGGGCGAAATGATCGACATCCTCGGCGACCTGTTCCAAGGGGCGATTACGTATGGCGAGGCGGGGCAGTTTTTGACCCCGCAGCCGGTCTGCCGAGCGATGGCCAGAGTGACGATTGGTGAGGCTGCGGTCGAGGAGGGGGAAGATGTTGCGGAATCACCGGCGTCGAGTCCGGTTCCATTGGTCGAAGAGGCCGGAGTCGATGAACCCACGACCGAGCAACCAGAGGAGCCGACGCCCTTCCCACGAACCCCGAAGCGAACCGTCTGCGACCCCGCCTGCGGCTCAGGCCGCATGCTCCTCGCCGTCGCCGAGATCCACCCGCACTGGGAGTTCCACGGCCAGGATGTCGACCTCCGCTGCGTGAGGCTCACCGCCCTGAACCTCGCCTTTCGAAACCTCTACGGGTACGTGACCTGGGGGAATTCACTTGGGAATGAGAAGAAGCTGATCTACCGCACGGGATTTGACCTGCGGGGGTTCATTCGGGAGGTCTGCCTGGATGATTGTCAGTCACAGGTCACACCGTCTGGACTTCCTGATGAGCTAGTCTTGGAACAACAAGAAGGGAACATTGATTCAACGCAAAGACAGACTCCAAAGAACCAACTACGGCTGTTCTAGAGTGATGGGCAGAACCTCATCCGATCAATCCTGAAAGTCTGTAGTTCCGAGATGTTGTGAAAGCAACGAGTTCTGATTCTTCCGATTGCGATGAATAGCCGGTGCCGGGAATGGCAGTATGGTTTCACTTTGGTACGATGGTGCAGCGTGTGGCGTCAGAACGCATCAGCACGGTTGTTTACCCAATGGCGAGAATCGTCGTGGCGCAAGTCCTTTTACGACGAAACACGAGTGAAGCAATCAGCCCACTCGGACATGGAGTGCGCGACCAAGGGACGGGGAACTTGAACGCGTGTGAAGGGCAGCATGGTGGACATCAGTGACAATGAACTTCGCTCCCGGCTAGAAGCCTACGGGGAGAAAGACCGAGACCACTGGTCATTCCGGGGGAACGCCACCCGTCGCCATGCTCACGCCTATTTCCAATATCCAGCGATGATGGTGCCGCAGATGATCGGCGACCTCCTCACACCATTCAGGCAGAACGGCGCTCATGTGTACGACCCATTCGCGGGGTCCGGCACAGTGTTGACAGAGTCGATGATGATGGGGCTCGATTTTACGGGCCAGGACATCAATCCTCTCGCTGTTCTACTTTGCCATGCGAAGACAATTCCATTATTCGATACGGCACTGGATGATGCCGTGAGTCGGGTTTGTTCTTCAGCAGAAGCGGACAGAAGCGGCTGGGTTGAATCCGAATTCCCGAATCGAAGCAAGTGGTTCACTGATTCGGTGGCAATCGCACTCTCAAGAATTCAGAGAGCGATTCGAGCGGAACGCGCCCTTTGGGCGCGTCGATTCCTCTGGGTTGCGCTGGCCGAGACCGTGAGATTGACGAGCAACTCCCGCACTTCAACTTTCAAGTTGCACATGCGAAGCAAAGAAGAGCTTGAATGGACCACATTCATCACGCCAATTAACACTCTTGAGCGTGGTAGTTTACGAACGTTACTGAATCTCAACATAATTTCTAATGTCGCGAATAGTACTAAAATGTGTTTAGTAAGCAGGCCTAGGCCTAGCTTTCAAGAGGTCTGGTGTGCTTGTGCTAACTACGAAATTTGTCTCTAAGGCTACTAGGCCTAGGGATATTCCATGCCTAGACCTAGGCCTGATCATCTAATTAAAATACAACGCCAAGGCTTACTAATTTCCGATTTCGAGAGCCGTAAAGTTTCCAAATAGGCCTAACCACGAGGTTAGGGGCTGGGATAGGCAGGTCACTCTAGGCTAGAATGACTCGAAATGCCTAAGCGTACAGCAATATTGATTAACTTTGAATGTAC
>JANOKO010001393.1:0-5146 GCA_031419335.1 Planctomycetota bacterium | reverse complement strand
ACGGTGATGAGCAAGCGCAAGCTGCTCGAACTGGTCCAGGGGAAGTTCGTCTCCAATTGGGATGACCCACGCATGCCGACGCTCTGCGGACTGCGGCGG
The DNA here is from genome assembly GCA_031419335.1 of Planctomycetota bacterium. Classification (GTDB taxonomy): domain Bacteria; phylum Planctomycetota; class Planctomycetia; order Planctomycetales; family Planctomycetaceae; genus TH-plancto1. The sequence continues at coordinate 5,047 of JANOKO010001393.1, read as the reverse complement.
CGTGGTTACACGCCGGAGTCGTTGCGGGCATTCTGTGGCGAGATCGGCGTGACGAAGTACAACGGCGTGACCGATATGGTCGTGCTGGAGAATGCGCTGCGGCACGACCTCAACAAACGAGCCGAGCGGCGGATGGCGGTGTTGCGTCCGATCAAGGTGGTGATCGAGAACTACGACGCCGACCTGACGGAACAACTCGACGCCGTCAACAACCCCGAGGACGCCACCGCTGGCACGCGGCAAGTCCCCTTCTCGCGCGAGCTGTACATCGAGCGGGACGACTTCATGGAAGACCCACCGAAGGGGTTCTTCCGACTCGCCCCCGGTCGCGAGGTGCGGCTGCGCTGGGCGTACTTCATCAAGTGTACCGGCGTCGTCAAAGACGCAGCCGGGAACATCACCGAGGTCCGCGCGACCTACGACCCGGCCACGCGCGGCGGCGACTCCCCAGACGGTCGCAAGGTGAAGGCCACGATCCACTGGGTCTCGGCCAACCACGCGGTCCCGGCAGAGGTGCGGCTGTACGACCACTTGTGCCGGATCGAGGACTTGAGCCAGGTGCCGGATGGGGAGGACTGGAAGAGTTATTTGAATCCGGCGTCACTGGAGGTGTTGACGAACGCCCAGTTGGAGCCGTCACTCTCCGCCTTCGAAGACGGTCGCCCGGTCCAATTCGAACGCCTGGGCTACTTCATCTCCGACAGCCGCGACGCCCAGCCCGGCAAGCTGGTGTTCAACCGCAGCGTGACGCTGAAGGATGCGTGGGCGAAGTCGCAGAAAAAGTGACGGACACCGGCGCGGTCCTGAACTCACTGCTCTCCACAGGGAATCGCCAAGCGTTGTTCCGGAGAGATTCCTGGGGCCAGGTCACATTTCTGAAAGTTTCTGAATCAATCTTTCGCGAACGACCTTCGCATCAGCCCCCTTCACGAGCTTCATGATCTTCCCCACCACCGCCCCGAGGGCTTGAGGCTTACCCGACTTGTAGTCATCAATCGCCTTCTGGCTGTCAGCCAGGGCGGTGGCTATGGCTGCGTCGAGCAGGCCGGTGTCGTGGACGACCTGCAAGCCTTTGTCTTCGATGATCTCCTCAATGCGGTCGAGTGTGACCGGTCGGCCATCACCGTCGTCCAGGAGCAGTTGAGCAAAGACTTCTCTCGCCCCCTTCACTGTCAGCTCCCCGTTGACGATGCGATTCAGCAGCGATCCCAGAATGTCCGCCGTGAGCGGAAACTCGCTGATCGCCAGCTTGCGTTCATTCAATTCGCGTTGCACATCTTGCGTGACCCAGTTTGCGGCTTGTTTCGCATCACGGCATCGTCCGGCGACCACCTCGAAGTACCGAGCGAGGTTGGCCCCCTGGTTCACGATCACCGACGCATCGTACGACGAGAGTCCGAACTCAGTCCGATACCGCAAACGCCGGGCCGCCGGGAACTCGGGTAGTTCGCGACGGATCTCTTCGATCCGTTCCGGGCTGGTCGTGATCGGCACCAAATCAGGGCACGGAAAATACCGGTAATCGGCCGCCTCTTCCTTCGCTCGCTGGGCGATCGTCAGGCCCCGGTCCTGGTCCCAACCGCGTGTTTACTTGTCAACTCCGGGGTCACCGAGCTGGCGACCGGTCTTCTGGAATTCGACGAGTTGCCGCTGGACTTCGTACTCGATCGCCGCCTCGACCGCGCGGAAGCTGTTGAGGTTCTTGACCTCGACGATTGGTGTGGCGATCGGCTTTCCGCCGGGCTGGTCGATGTGGAGATTCACGTTCGCATCGCAGCGGAGGCTCCCCTCCTGCATGTTACAGTCCGAGACGCCCAGGTACGTCAGCAACAGGTGCAACTCTTCGAGGACCGCCTTCGCTTCTTGCGCAGAGCGAATGTCGGGATCGCTGACGATTTCCAAAAGCGGTGTCCCGGCTCGATTCAAGTCGACTTGGCTGTCTCTCCCGCGTCCTGATTCATCGTGCAAGTTCTTACCAGCGTCCTCTTCCAGATGGGCACGGCGAATGCGGACGCGGCGAGCTACCCCCTCCGAAGTGAGCGTCTCGACCCACCCGTTTTGGCACAGCGGCAAGTCAAACTGGCTGGTTTGGTATCCCTTCGGCAGATCGGGGTAGAAGTACTGTTTGCGATCCCACTTCGTGAACGGCGTGACATCACAGTTCAAAGCCAATCCCGTCATCTGTCCGAGATGGATCGCCTCCCGATTCAAGACTGGCAAAGACCCGGGCAACCCCAGACAGACTGGGCAGGTCTGCGTATTCGGCTGATCCGGGTTAAACCTGTTCACACATCCACAAAAGATCTTCGTACGGGTGTTGAGCTGCACATGGACTTCGATACCGATGATGGTGGTGACGTTCATGGCGGCAAGCACAAAGAGCAAAGAGCAAAGACACGGAAATTGAGCCAGTATCGTAGTGGAATACGAAACTGGAATCGCGTCAGATGACCCGTAACGTGGCTCACGATTCGAACTTACCGAGTGAACCCCACATAGAAACTGAACATGCGGCGAGAATCGGTCTTCTCGTCCATGATCGGCCAGGCAAAGTCAAATGCAATCGGAGCGGGGCCCATCGCAGGGATCACAAGCCGGAAGCCGAAACCGGCACTCACGCGGAAATCCTCGAATCCCACATCCTGCTGTACGGTTCCGAAATCGGTAAAGGCCACCGCGCGAATCTGGTCGTTCGCAGTCAATGGCAACATATATTCGGCAGTCCCTAGAGCCATAAAGTTGCCTCCCACTCGAACGCCACTCTTGATCGGCGAGACCCCACGGAATGCAAATCCCCGGAATGACGAATATCCCCCGGCGAAGTAGCGCTCGAAGATCGGTGTGTCTTGGCCCGACCAGGCCAACTGGCCATACAGCTGGACAATGTGCTTGCCGAACCCATCAGCACGCTCGCGCACTGTAAAATACTGAGACGCGCTAAGTTCCACACGCGGGTAGTTGAATTCTCCAAAGGCTTGTTCAAAGGTGCCTTCCACGAAGTGACCTTGTGATGGAATGAAGGCATTATCTCGCGTGTCGTTGGACAGCGTGGCCGACACCGTCGACAGGAAATTGTCACCCCTCACACTGGTCAGGTCCGTGGGTGCTCCCGCTTGGATCCCACGGATTTTCACATCTTCCAGGCGTAGAGCCACGCTGCCCGACCAGTATTCGTTAATCAACTTGCCCACGCTGATCCGCCCACCCAGGCGGTCTTCGGTCCACTCGTTGTAGAACCGATTGAAGTAGAATCCGCTCACACCGACATTAAAGTCTGTCCGCAGAAAGAACGGGTCGTTCCAACTGACGACGTAACGACTGACCTGATTTCCGGGTTGGGCTTCCAAACGGAAACTCTGCCCCGCCCCGCGCCAGGCATACCCGTTCACGATGTCGGCCCAGCTGCGGGGCGGACGCATGATATCGAAATTGTCTTCTTGCAAGACGGCGGACCCGACGAGCCCGTTGTTGCTGTTCACTCCGGCTCCGAACATCAGTCGGCCGGTCCGGCCTTCGGTGACATCGATATCCAGATCAACATACCCCGGCGGCTGAGTCGGCGTGCGCCCAAAGGTCGTGCCGCCATAGGGATTCCCGGAGTTCGATGATCCTGCGCCGAAGTCCTGGGGAATCGGCATCCCGTTTTGATCGATGCTTTGCCCACGAGGGATCATTTCCGACTGACCACGAATCACGAGATCAGGTTCGATCGCCTCTCCGAATAAGGCGGAAGGATCGACGTTATACAATTCGGACACGGCACCCGTGGCTTTGGCCCGCGCTTTGGCCAGTGTGGCGGGAGAGGTGCTGAGCAGTGTGTGTTCCGATTTGCGCTGCACTCGCTTGGTGAGCGGACGAATCATCGCTCTGGGCTGGGTGACTGCTGTTCTCTGGCTGGACGCTGGTTGAGACTCCACCGCGCGTGATGGGCTAACAGAGGGTATCGGTCGAGCTGTTGTTCTTCGGGTGCGAGCGACGCTATGGCCATAGCCAGCGGTCGGGAGTTTTGCCCGCATGGGCGGAGCCTCACCGAAGAAAGAGTCGTCAAAGCTTTGCCCACGCATGATGTCGCTCAGTGGATCATCCGCTGCCAGCATATAGTCGCGACCATCCACCGGCACGATTTCAAAGGAGGGAGGTTCCGTCTGGTCCCAGAGGTGGCTGGACAAGACTCGTCGACGGGCCAGATCAATTTTGCGACCGTCAGCCAGCCGCCCCGGTTTGGCCATGCGGACCACGGTGTTGAGAATGACATCTTCGCGAGTATGCGGAGTGTCGCCGCGGAAATTCACTTGGATATCACCGACCAGATAGGGCTTGTCTTCATTGATCCGGTACTCCAAATCAATGACGCCCGGCTCATCCAGAAAAATGGGGGTCGGTGCCACTTGAGCAAACAGTCGGCCCAGTGAATCGTACTTGTCCTTCATCTGGCCGACATCGTGCTGCATGTGCAGATAGTTGAAGTAGTCGTCTGGCTTCAGCTTGGGGCGGTGATGCAGTTGCTCTTTGCCGAGGACTTCGTAGCCGATCAACTCGATGTTCCGGACCCTGTAGCGGGGGCCTTCGTCAATCGTAAAAATCACGTTGGCGCTCTCGTGATCAGCTGCCACGTCCACTCGGTGGCTCACCTTGACATCAAAGAAGCCCAAGTTGTTGTAATACTGAGTGATTGTGATGACATCGTTTTCGACGATTTCTGGATCGTAAATCCCGCCGAACATCCACAGGACGGCAATCTTCGTGGCCAGCTTGGTTTTGAGCACTGCGTCCGATTCGAACTGGTTCCCCTCGAAGCTGATCCAATGAATGCGGGTTTTGGGGCCCTCGGAGATCGAGATCACCACCTCACGATCGCGGGGATCGCCACCGGTGCTGAGTTGGACATCCGCGTTTCGGAACCCCTTTTCGAGGTACAGCGATTTAATGCGTGCGACCGCTTCCCGGTTCAGATTCACATCGAACGGCTGGTTCGTCCGCAGGCCCGTATGGGCTTCGAGCTCACCCGTTTTGATCTTCTTGTTCCCGATGAACTGCACTTTGCGAA
>JANOKO010001392.1:0-3307 GCA_031419335.1 Planctomycetota bacterium | reverse complement strand
GCTCTACCCGCTCACTGGCATTTTTTGCCGTCTCGGTGTGTGGTTTACTATGTTTGGTGCGGACAAATATAACCGGGGGGGGGGTGGCCCCTTGCGCCCCGCTAATGACGGTTCTTGCGCGTAGCGAAACACGACTCTGATTGTTTTGCGAAACCTGATGAACATTCCCACGCATGCCCTGCCCACGATCGGACAACGCTCGGGTCAAGAGAATGTCCCGTTGTGTCGAATGTGCCGAGCTTTCTCGATCGAGCGGTTTTTCCCATTGTCGCGGGGAGATGGGCCAACCTGCACAAGTCTCGATGAACACCGCCGTCAAAGAACGCCGCATCACCCCCGCCGACGCCACCCGCTTCACCCAGTTCTACGAAGACGGCCTCAACGGGTACACGTACCTCGAAGAACCGGATGGGGAGTGATCCCCGCGAGCGGGGGACGTGAGTCCCCCGAGTACCTCAGGACGTGATTCCCGGCCTCGCCATCAATCTCAATCCGGATACGACAAGACTAAAGCGTTGTATGACTCCACCAGAGCTGCCGCCGCCCGCTTGGCGGATTCGAGCTTGGCTCGGCTGATGGCTTGCACATCAGCGGCGGCTCCAGACTGTACGAGAGACATGTGCTTACCCGACAAGACCTCGATCCTGGCCTCTTGCTTTGACAGGACTGGTAGTATCGCTTTCAGCGTCTCATGAAGTGAATTCAGTGTCGCATCTTGCTTCGCAAGTGGACTGAGTACGGCGTTCAGTTGACCGAGATACTTCGAGTTCTCTTGCCCCATCGGGGCTGTCAGCGACTGTGTCGCACGCTGATCGTAATTTCCCGGAACAGCAATCGACTTACTGCCGAATCTTACGAAAGCCCGCGTCGCTTGTGGAATCGTGTAAGCGTGCTTGTTCACGAATCGCACTTGGGGCAAGCTGTCAAAACGATCAGAACCAAGCTCTGGTCCAATTACGCGAGAGATCTGGCGTTTTTCGTCAAAGTCGTGTGTGGGCTTCCCAATAGTGGTTGCGAAATCCGCCAATGGCACGGGCGCTAGACTATTCACGTCTGGGTTTTCAAATCCAATTGAGCCCGGCAATGTTAATGACGGGGGCCAGTTTCCCAGCATAGGAAACTGAAGTGTGGCGATGGCTCTGTTATTATTGCCAAAGCCGCCCTCGTCCACCCAGAAGGCGAGATTCTGAGACACGGAAATGCCAATTAAATCCGGATGCACTGTAGAACCATCCACTTGGAAGGGAAGTGCCTTCACATCAATTGTACGATCAACGCCTCGCTCCTTGAATGCGACAGTCGTGTCTGCATTCAGTTCGTAATTGAACTTGCCCCTCACTGTCGCCATCAGATGAGCGTGGACCTTGGTTTTTAATTGGTTATTGTCATCAGAAGCGATGACTGCGTATTGCGGTTTGATCCCGATCCAAGTCTTATCCGTCAGAGAAAACTCGTAGTTTGCTGCCTTGGGGATTGTCAATTCGATTGTGTGCGGTGTTTCAGCCGTACCTGCTTTGGGCACCACTCGATATCCCAAGACTTGGGGAGATGGCCAGATCGACGAGACGACATCGGCGATCGGATTCGCATTGTCCACTTTGAGTACAACGGGCTGAGCGGGATCTTCGATCCTGATCTCGAAAATAATCCTGGCCTCCGTTGTTTTCAGTTGGATGTGTTGCACTTTGACCGTGTTAATGGGCGGAAGTGCGGGAGCAGCGAGAGTCGGTTCATCAGCGGCACTCAGCCCACCAGCACAGAAACCACACAACATCACAGCAATCGAGAAAATCCAGAAGCGGTTCATCGAGGGCCCTCGAACATGGGAGACAAGCGGTCGCCAGCCGAAGGGGCGGGTCACTGCGCTGGATTCATTTTGCCGTGGTCATCTGTCCGAATACAAGCAGGCGGCGAAATCTGCCGAGAGATTGGTTCAACTCGATGGAAGGTAGGGGATGACAGGGTTGTGGCGGATTCCTTGCGGGATAGTCGTGGCACCTCTCGGGGATAATCACTCCATGATGCCTGTACGGGCCGATACGAATGACGTTCGCAGAGGCGTGTCTTTCGAGCGGCCAGTGATGGCTGACCCGTAGTACGGACCCCCAGGTCCGAACGGCCCGGACCTCGGGGTCCAGGCTACGGGGCGTATGCACAGACCAATCACCCAAGACCACAATTCTGCGAATGACAGCAAGGAAGCTGTCAGATTCACCGTGTTGACCGGACAGGGAGGTCGAAGGGCCATGCTGCGTTACCGTCGTTTGATTTGTGGTGTGCTGGTGGCCGTGCTGGTGGCCGGGGATGTGGGTAGGGTGGCGATTGGCGGAGGGTTGCCGTTCTTTAAGAAGTCGAAGCCGAAGTCGTGCCTGGAGCAGGCGGCGCAGGAAGTCGACCGGCTAGAACGCGAGCTGAACCAAACCGGCACCGTGGTGATCAAGGCCCCCGACATCTGGGGCGAATCCCGGCTGACGAAGCATCGTCAGGAATTCGAACGCGAGATGGAGAAGCAGATCACGGGGTTTCAGCTGCTGCTGAACGCGAATATCCGGCGCAGCGATCAGGCGTTTCTAGCGAATGCGCTGGCGATCCAAGCGGCCGTGGGACCTGGCACGACAACGCTTGCCACCGCCCAAGGCCAGTCCCCAACGTTTGTCAACAGTCTCACGACAGGCACAATTGCATCCCCTCCAAATCCCGCCGCAGCTGGAGGCACGGTTGCTGAAACCAATTTGCCGATTGCCCGTACAAATATTTACACCGGAGCCGCAGCTCAACATGGGTTTGCAGGATTCGATGCAAACGGCAATGTTGGCTTGGAGCCAACGATTAAGCTCGATCAGATGAAACGATATCTGGATCATCTGAACGAGATTCGGCGAGTGAACGAAGGGGACGACACTTCGGATTCGCCGGGGTACTCGCTGAATCTGGTCCGCATTCCGGTCTCGCTGCTGCCGGGGGAAATGACCCGCGCCGGACACGGGGCCGAAGTCACGATCACCGCCAAGCCCCACGTCTCGCCAGAACTGCTCCCCAAGGTCTACCGCGATCTGGTGATCAATGACCTCGTGGATTCGCTGGGATTGGCGATGGTCAAGATCGCCGAACACATTGACACGCTCGCGTTCGAACTCGATGGCTGTCGCCGGGTCACGGGGAAATACAATCCGCACTGGGGCCCGCTCAGCGATTTTGACAAAGTCGTCGTTGTACTCAACATGATTGATGAAACGACCGGAAAAGTGGGAGGGACCGCATCTGCTCTGGCCACTAACGATAGTCCCACATCAGCGTTGGAAGGTGC
>JANOKO010001391.1:0-1990 GCA_031419335.1 Planctomycetota bacterium | reverse complement strand
CCTCGGAGTTCCAATACGAAGTGTGGGCCGGGGTCTTGGACTTGGCCCACACCGACCACGAAGCATGAGGATCGGTCCAATCCAAAGTCGAGCCAGCACTGAAGTATGATTCAGTCCGAACTTGACGGTCGGGTCGAACAGTGACTCCTGCGCCTCATGGCACCTGCAACCGTTCTCGCTGGCTAGCCACAGCCTTCTCCGTTGCCGCGATGTCATTGGTCACCGCCGTCAGGGTTTTCTCCAGTTCGGCGATTTCCTTATCGTGATGTGAGGCCCGGTCGCGGAGGTCGGCGACTTGTTGGCGGACGGAGGACTCGTCGCGGTTGGAGACCTCCTGGGGGTGTTCCAGGCGGTGGGCGGTCTCTTTCAGATCAGCGCACCGTCGCTTTCGCTCAGAGATCGCGAACTCGGCTTCGTTGCGGCGGGTGTGGAGGACATTGAGCTGGCGTTCGGCTTTGGCCAATTCGTGCAGCAGATCCTGGTCGTCACAGGTGCGTTCGAGTTCGGACTTGGCCCGGTCGATCTCCAGCAGCTGGTCGCGGATGTAGTCGCGTTGGCCCAGCAGGGGATCGGTGGTTTCCTTGTACTTCTGCTCGGCGGCGGTCAGGGCGTCGCTGGCCTGGCTGATTTGCTTTTCGATGTGTTCGCGTTCCTTTTGCAGCTTGGGCTTTTGGTCGATGGTGGCCTTCAGGGCGCGGCGCTTCAGGAACAGCTCGACGGCGTGCTGGAGGTCTTCCAGCGTCTTGCCGGTTTCGGCCAGGATGCGTTCGACTTCGTCTGGGTCGGGTTCCTGGCCATCGGCCACGGATTTGACCAGGGCCTTGAAGTCGGCTTTGCGGGCCTGCTGGCGTTCCTGGTGACGGCCAGCGATCTTTGCGAACAGATTCGTGAGACTCATTGCGTTACTCCAAGCAGAGAGAATGGTTGTGGGCGGCGACATCGCTCGCCCACAGGTTGGTGATTGCTTCAGGTGGCTGGATGGCCGCGATCTCACGGAACGTGAGGTGGGCCAGCCGGGTGGGTTCGTCTCCCAGGGCTGCTCGATATGCGGAAGCTGATGACAGCCCATACCGTGGGCCACCACAGAGGTCATTGGCCAGCAGCAGGACTCCGTGTTCCCGGGCCCGGTGGCGCAGGTGCAGAGCGATCCGGATGAACGAGGCTCCGTGGCCGGTGTAAAGCGGAGCGGCCACGGTTTGCCTCGGCTGGCCCACCTCGTCGGCCAAGACGAGGGCCTCGAACTTCAAGCGGTCGGGCTCAGCGTCCCGGCGTTCGCGGTACAGGGCGGACCGGTCGAGGATGTGGGCCAGTTCATGGACGGTGATCCCCAGCACGACGGCTTCGAGGTCTTCGGGATGCACGTCGGCCAACAGCGCCAGATCGTTCAGGACCAGACATGGCCCCCGGCCTCCCCAGTTGGGGATGAACTCTCGCAGATACAGATCGAGGCACGGGCTGGTGTAGGCTTCGCAGCCGTCCGCCGTCCCGTATTCTCCCGAGATGGCCGACTGGCGGATGATGTACAACTCGTGGCCAGCCAAGTCCCGGCGAGCGATCGCCCGGCACAGATGGCCAGCCCGGTCGACCAGAGCAGCGAAGTCACTCATCGGTGGCGTACTCCCGTTCCAGCTGCTGAAGTCGACGCCATTCGGCCAGCGGGACCAGGATCACTTCGGTCTTCCGGTACCGGCGGATGGCGAGCGGCGTCCCTGACCTGGCGACCTCCTGAACCGCGAAGCCCAGGTAGTCCCGCAACTCGGCGATTCCGACCTGAAATTCGCCGATCGTCTCAAAGTCGTCGTGTGGCATGGGTTTTCCAAATCCTGTACAAGAAATAAACTCTGCCTATGACCGCTACGGTTCCCTCTGGTATGAGGAAGAGGCCAGTTTTTTCCAAGTACCTATTGGGGGGGGGCGTGTGACGGATGACGGCAGGTGACGGCTGTTTTCCCATGACGCCATAAATGGCCTTTTTTTGTGTGATGATGTG
>JANOKO010001390.1:0-6471 GCA_031419335.1 Planctomycetota bacterium | reverse complement strand
GCTCTTCTTCCAAGTCGACTTGCTCATGCGATTCCCGGACCACGCGCTCGGCAGCTCTCAATCCGAAGAGCCAGAACAGAGCGGGGTGGACGAAGAAGTCGAGCAGGGTGGAACTAATGACGCCGCCGAGGATCACGGTGGCGACTGGATAGAGGATCTCTTTGCCGGGCTGGTCGGCAGCCAGAACCAGCGGCACCAATCCGATCCCGGCGGTCAGTGCCGTCATGAGTACCGGGGCCAAGCGTTCGAGACCGGCCCGGATGATCATCTCATGGGTCCAGGTTTCTCCCTCGTACTTGACGAGATGCAGATAGTGATTCAGTAGCAGAATCCCATTCCGCGAGGCGATCCCGGCCAGCGAGATGAACCCCACCATCGCGGCGATCGAGAGCGTTTGGTGCGTGAGGACCAACGCCGCGACCGAGCCGATGAACGCCATCGGCAGCGCGGCCATCACTTGCAGTGACAGATTCACGGATCGGAACATCGTGAACAGCACCAGGAATACCCCGACCAGCGCCACCAGAAACAGCGCCCCCAGTAGTCGCGACGCGTCCTGTTGAGCTTTGAACTGCCCGGCGAACTCGATGTAGTAACCCGGTGGCAGCGTCGCTTGCAGGGCTTTCAATCGCAGCTGAATGTCTTGCACGACATCGACCACGCCGCGATCCGACACGTTGCACTGGACCACGATCCGGCGGCGGACGTTCTCGCGATTGATGGAGTTCGGTCCACCCGATTCGTAAATCTTCGCCAGCGTTTGCAGTGGAACTTGGCCACCGCCAGGTAGATCAATCGCCAATCTCCGCAGGGCATCAATGTTTTCTCGAACATGTTCTTCGAGTCGCAAGACCAAATCGAATGTTCGCTGACCTTGCAGGATCTCGGAGACGGTGACGCCGTTCATCGCGGTTTCGATGAAGTCATTGACTTCCACCGCACTGATGCCGTGCAGCAGTAACTGGTCTCGATCGAGTTCAATTCGCAGCTGGGGAATGTTCGTCTGCTGTTCCACGATCAAGTCTTTGACCCCTCGGATGCCCTCGATGTCGGCTTTGACCTGCTCGGCTTTGTTCCGCAGCATGTCGAGATCGTCGCCGTAGATCTTGATCCCGATCTGTGCCTTGACCCCCGAGAGCATCTCGGAGATCAGGTGCGAGATCGGTTGCTCGACAGCGGTCACGATGCCCGGGATTTCATCCATCACCTCTCGAATCTCGGCCAGTTGCTGTTCGCGGGTGCGAGGAGACTTCGGGTCCAGCTCGATGATGTACTCGCTGATGTTGACAGGATCGGCGTGTTCATCGAGTTCGGCTCGCCCGGTTTGGCGGACGAACGTGCTGATGTCCTGGATCTCGGTCAGTCGGCGTTCGACGGTCTTGTTAATCTCAATGGTCTGTGCCAGCGAGGTGCCGGACGGGAGCAAAACGTTGAGCTGGATCGCCCCCTCGTTGAACGGCGGCAGGAAGTACGATCAAGTCGCGAGACGCACAGCCCCGCAAACGCCACCGCCAGCAGCACGGCGATCAGGTTGCAGCGTGGGAAGGTCAAACTAAAGCGAATCACCTTGTCGGCCATCCATTTGAGGAACCGTAGTAACGGGCCGTCCTGAGTATGGGCCGAACGCTTCTCCGACCCCAGGAACCAGTAAGACAGCACGGGCGTCACTGTCAGCGAGACGATCAGAGACGCGAAGATCGAGACGACATACGCGATGCCCAGGGGCGTGAACAGGCGGCCTTCAATCCCCTCCAACGCGAACAGCGGCAGGAACACCAGGCACACGATCATCGTGCTGAACACGATCGAGTTGCGGACCTCGGTGCTGGCTCGAAACACGACGAGCAACGGGTGCAGCGGTTGGGGCAGGCGGCTATTCTCTTGCAAGCGGCGATGGATGTTCTCGACATCGACGATGGCATCGTCGACCAGTTCACCAATCGCCACCGCCAGACCGCCCAGCGTCATCGTGTTGATCGACATGCCGGTGAGTTTGAACACGATGGCCGTGATCACCAGCGACAGCGGGATGGCCGTCAGAGTGATGAACGTCGTGCGGAAGTTCATCAGGAACAGGAATAGAATCACGACGATCAGAATGCCGCCATCCCGCAGCGCCTCGACCACGTTGTGAACCGCGCGATCGATGAACGAACTCTGGGAGTACAGCGGAACAATGCGGATGTCCTTCGGAAGTGTCGAGCGAATATCATCCACAGCTTCCATGATGCGTCGAGTGACGAGCAGGGTATCGGCTCCGGGCTGCTTGGCGATCGTGAGGGCGACCGATGGTCCACCGGTGAACGTGCCGTCGGCATTGCGGATGTAGGAGCCACTGTCGCCGCGTTTGCCCTGCGGGGCTTCGATGATGCGGGCCACTTGAGCGAGAGCGATCGGTCGGCCTTCGCGATGTGTTACAACGACTTTTTGCAGGTCATTAATCGATTGGATTCGGCCTAGTCCCCGCACGAGCAGTTCGTTCGGCCCCTGTTGATCGAGGTAGCCGCCCGTCGCATTCTGGTTGCTGCGTTCGAGGGCCTGCCGAATCTCACTGAGGGTCACGCCATACCGGGTCAACGACTCCGGTTCGATGAGAACGTGGTACTGCTTGCGACCGCCCCCCTTGGTGAACACCTGGGCCACCCCCGGAATCGTCAACAGCCGTTGTCGAACCACCCAGTCCGCTTGCGTCCGCAACTCAATCGGGTCGGTCTTCCCCCCCTCACTCCACATCCCCAGGATCAGAATCTGACCCATGATGGAGGACACCGGGGCCAACTGAGGGCGAACTCCCGGGGGCATGCGATCGGCCACCACGGCCAGCCGCTCGGCCACGATCTGCCGGTCGACATAGATGTCGGTCCCGAAGTTAAACTCGACATGGACGACGGACAAACCGATCCCCGAGATGCTGCGAACTGCCTGGACCCCGTTGGCACCATTCAGCGCCGTTTCCAGGGGGAACGTGATCTGGGTTTCGACCTCTTCGGGAGCCAGTCCGGGAGCCTCGGTCATGACCGTCACGCGCGGCCGATCCAAGGTCGGGAACACGTCGATCGGCATCTTCAGTGCGACATATGTCCCATACCCGGTCAGGAATAGTGCCACTGCCAACGTCAGCAGACGTTGATGAAGAGCGAAGCGAATGATGGCGTTGAGCATGGCGAGTCGGGGGTCGGAGGTTGGGAGTCGGGAGCAGGAGAAGCGGGCTGCGGGAGTCGAGGCGTGGTGTCTTGAGTCGAAAGGCGTCCCTCCTGCTCCCGTCTCCCGACTCCCAACTCACTACCCCCTTCTGCCGGGTTCAAGGGATGAGCGGAGACCGGAGAGCATCCGGGTCAGTTCTTCGGCGAGCGTGTAAGTGGACTGGAACACTGCCTCACTCAGGAGATCGAGAGACTGCGACAGGTGGAGTTGTGACACGACCTCGAGGACGGAACCGTAGGCGATGTCGAGGAAGCGAATGAACTCCGTATCGCTTTTCCGACCCGAGCCTTCCGCGATGTTGGACGAAATCGAAACCGATGCTCGTCGCAGTTGCGATGTCAAACCAAACCGCTCATCGGATGGAAACTTGGCCGTAATCAGATAGATCGCCTTCGAGAAGCTGATCGACTTCTGCCAGACATCGAGCTTTTCAAAACGAAACATGGTGGGCTCCGAGAAGTCGGGGGTCGGGGGTCGGGAGCAGGAAAGTCAGAGGAGCAGGGAGTGGGCAGCAAGCCGAGGCGTCAAGCCGAAGGCGTCCCTCCTGCTCCCGACTCCCGACCCCCGACTTAGTGGCTGTGCCCCGCATGCGGGTCGATCGCCCCCCCAGACTTGTTCTTGACGGCCATCTGCAACTGGTGTGCCCCCCGCAGGGCGACCACGTCACCAGGGAACAGAGCCCCATCATTCGCAATCACGACAGAGGTCTGGTCTTTGTGCAGCACATGCACGGCGATGCGGTCAAAGCGTTGTTTTCCCTTCCGCTGGAACACGAATGACTCAGCTCCCTCATTCGCCACCGCATCAAGAGGCAACACAATCTGATTCGGCAACTCTTCCACCGGAACTCGCAGTTGCAGGCGTTGCCCCGGTTTGAATCGCCAGGTCAGAAACCGGCGTCCGGCAGCGTTCTTCGTGTCTCGAAGAATCTCGTTGGGCAGATCGACATAGAACTTCAGGGTGCGAGATTCCGAATCGATCTCGCTGGCGACGAATGAAAGTGTCAACTCCTCCAGCGTCCCTCCTCCGGGGAGTAGGGCTGTGATTTTCCAGGCGGCCGTGGCGGCCTTGTTGATGGCCTCGACATCCTGCTCGAAGGCCAGCCCTTCGACATAGAGCTGGCTGTAGTCCGCTAACACGCACAGTAGCCCTCCCTGTTCGACAGACTGGCCCCGCTGAACCTTGAGTGATTCGACCACCAGTGGAACATTCGCTGCAGCGGAAGCCTGCTCCGGGTCGGTCGATTGGCCACCGATGTCCTCTTGGTGAGTGATCAACGTGATCGGCTCAAGTTTTGGCTGACTGGTCAGCTCCAGTTCACCGGACTCCTGTTGAGCTGAGGGGGCCGCAATGGTCAGTTCACTCAACAGGCGGCGATCTTTCGCGATCTGATCAATCTGCCGCGCCGACAGACCATGCAAGCGCAGCGCCTCGCGCTGGGCGTTGAGGAGTGACTCCAGTTTTTCTTTTGCGTACTTTCGTTCGAGGAGTGGCTTAGGTGTATCCGCTGAAATCGGCTTCAGGCGGACGATCTCCCGCTCCTCGACATCGAGATCACCCAACGCTTTGACGAAATCAATTTGCGACTGCACGAGGTCTTCATGCGTCAACCGAATTCGAAAGAGCCGCTGCCCCGGCTCCACAGCCGAGCCTTCCACCGCTGTCACTTCGGTCACGACTCCCGTCATCGGTGTCGAGATCTGTGTCAGCGTCTGGCCCGGACGCTCGACGATGATCGCCGGAACACTGATCGTCTTGCGGAAGGTCTGGAGTTCAATCGGGCGTACCGTGTCCGAGGTCAGTCCGAGATTCTTCATCGCCTCGGGCGAGAGATCCAGAAATGCCGCCGCTGTGGCCGAGTCAGCGGGTGCGTCGGCATGGTCATCATGATCGGTCTCTCCGTGAGCCGCTTTCCGATTCGTAACGCGATCCACCAACCCATTGACCGCTGGCCACCAGCGGCTCCAGGACATCCCTGCTACGACCAGCACGACGATGGTCGCAATTGTGGCGACCCGACCGGAGAGCAGGAGTGCGAGTAAGCGTTTCATGATGGGCGACTTCTTTCGGGATTCAAGAATCAGAAGGACGAGGCGTCTGACCGATTAAGCGGCTTCACTGGTTGCGAGACTGGGGGAGGAACTGTCCTGGATCTCCCCGTTCACTAATCGCAATTGGCGACGCGAACGAGCTGCGGCTCCAGGGTCATGGGTGACCATCACAATCGTGCGCCCCTCTTGAATGAACTGGTCAAATAAGGAAAGCACCATCTCGCGGCTGGTGGGGTCGAGGTTACCGGTCGGTTCATCCGCCAGGATGATCTGCGGATTGTTGGCGAGTGTTCGCGCGAGAGCGACACGCTGCTGCTGCCCAGTACTCAGTTCGCTGGGCTTGTGGTCGAGGCGATCGGCCAAGCCGACTTGCCTCAACAACTCGGTGGCCCGTTCGCGCTGTTCCGCCTCCGGGACTCCCGCGAGGTAGAGCGGCACCTGAACGTTCTCGATGGCGGTGAGGTAGGGAACGAGATTGAACGTCTGGAAGACGAAGCCGATCAACTCTCGTCGACGCTGTGTGCGCTCCGAGACAGAGATGTCGTAGAGCGATTGACCATCGATCCAGACCCGACCCGTGTCCGGAGACAGCATGCCCCCCAGCAGCGACAAGAACGTCGTCTTGCCACTCCCGCTCGGGCCGACGATGGCCACGTAGTCGCCCTTGTGAATGGTCAGTGCCTGGGTGTGAAAGGCCACGACCTCGTGATCGCGTTTGCGATAACTCTTCCGAATGTGATCCAAGTGGATCATGATGAGAACTCCGATCGGTGTGTGTGTGCTAGACATCTTGAAAACAGAGGCAGGGGTCGAGCTTGGCTGCGGTACGAGCGGGCCAGAACGCAGCCACAGTCGTGACCAGCAGTGCTGAACCCACAGCGATCGCAATCAAACTGGGCTGCGGTGTGACGGTGACACCCGCCCATTGTGAGCCGAGAACGACCGCCACAATCAACCCCAGCAGACTCCCGAGGATGGCCCCCACGGTCCCGAGCGCCCAGGCTTTCAAGAGGAACATCCGCATAATCAGTCCGGGAGTGGCTCCCAGAGCCATCAATGTTCCGACCTCGCGGCGGCGTTCACGCACATTGGCCGAGATCGTGCTGGCCACACTCGCTCCGCCCACCACGACCAAGATGGCAAAGACGAAGACCGACATCTGCCCCATCAGTCGATTGACTCCTACCTGGGTCGAAACCACTTGCGAGATCGTCAC
>JANOKO010001389.1:0-9121 GCA_031419335.1 Planctomycetota bacterium | reverse complement strand
CGCCTTCCGAGGCCCCACGATTCCATCCGCCCTGATGCCGCACTCCCTTGCCCGATGACGGCTCAACCATAGATGTTTTATTGGGTTACGTCATCGCGGCTTTTCGGATAGCCTTTAAGAGGGACTTGCGACACACGACTTGACCGCGATTCGCGAATGTCACTCTGGAGCGAGAGCTGTCCCAGCGATTTCGGAGAAATCGCCGACAATCCCGCGGAACGCACATTTTCTGGTCGATACCCTTTTTCAGGTGACACGGATCAGCCTCTGTTGTTACGATGGGGACTTGTCACCGACTTCATTGTGTTCGCGGAGAACCATCTCATGATGCTCAGCATCCCCGGCGTGCCTGGCAAAGACCTGTGTGACCGTCATCTCGGACGGACGCGGCGCGATATTCTCCGCGTGGGCGGTTCGACGATGCTCGGGATGGGACTGGGAGCCATGCTCCAGGCTCAGGCTCAAGCCAATCCGCTGGCCGCTGGCGGACCGGGCTGGGGCAAGGCTAAGAGCATTATCCTCGTTTACCTCCAGGGCGGTCCTTCGCATCTCGACCTGTGGGACCCCAAGGAAAACGTCCCCGATAACGTCAAGTCGGTCTTCAAGCCGATCGACACCAAGCTGCCCGGTGTGAAGGTCACCGAGGTGTTGCCGAACATCGCCAACATCCTCGACAAGACCACCCTCATCCGCTCGATGAGCTATACCCCCAACGGCCTCTTTAACCACACAGCTGCCATCTACCAGATGATGACCGGCTACACGACCGACAAGGTCAGCCCGTCGGGCCAGCTCGAGCCGCCGTCCCCGAAGGACTTCCCAAACTTCGGGTCGAACATCATTCGCTTGATGCCGCCCAAGGTGCCGATGCTGCCGTTCGTGATGCTGCCGCGCCCACTGCAAGAGAGCAACGTCGTCGGCAAGGGCGGCTCGGCGGGGTTCCTCGGCAAGGCGTTCGACCCGTACACCCTCTATCCACAGGGTGACGATATGGACATGGACAAGATGGCACGCATCCGAGTCGAGGATCTCGAAATGCGGGCCGATGTCTACGGCCAGCGGCTCGAGCGGCGGGCCAAGCTGCGCGATGTGATCAATGCCGGGATGCCGGAAGTGGACCGGGCGGTGAAGCACCTGAACCTGAATGAGTATTACGATCAGGCGTTGTCGCTGATCGCCTCGGGTCGGGCGCGGGATGCGTTTTCGCTCGACCAGGAAGCCAAGGACGTTCGCGACCGGTACGGCCGTAACACGTTCGGCCAGAGCCTGATGCTCGCCCGCCGCCTCGTGGAAGCCGGGACCCGCGTCGTGGAAGTCGTCTGGCCGAAGGTCGCCAACAGCGACAACCATTCGTGGGATGTCCACAGCGGTCTGTCGACTCGCATGAAGGACCAGTCCGCTCCGATGCTCGACCAGGGTCTCGCAGCTCTCATCAACGATCTCGATGAGCGCGGCCTGCTCTCCGAAACTCTCGTGGTCGCCGTCGGCGAATTCGGTCGCAGCCCCCAACGCGGCATCAGCACCAGCGGCAACGGCAACAGCGACGACGGCCGCGACCACTGGCCATACTGCTACACCTCCCTCGTCGCCGGTGCCGGCATCAAACGCGGCTACGTCCACGGCCAAAGCGACGCCACCGGCTCGGCTCCGCTGCGAGATGCCGTACACCCGGGCGAACTGCTGGCCTCGATCTACCACTCCTTCGGCATTGCCCCGCAGACCATCGTCTACAACCACCTGAACCAGCCCCGCGAGCTGGTCAAGGCGGAGGCGGTCTCGGCTCTGTTTGCGTAAGGGCGGACGAACCGGCGTAAGCCGGATAGTAAGTGGCAAAGAGAACCTTCATCTGCCCGAGTCGTTTGGCCCGCGACGAAGCGGTGCTTCGGGGATTGGCGTCCCCAAATTGGGAACGAGTGAAATTTGACCAATCGGAATGACCAATGCAGTACATCGAACTATTACCCCTTGCGCTATCAGTCGTCTTAACACTGATTATAGAACTTCGCTCTCCCAAAGGAGACTGGTCACGCGGCCCGTTTCGCTATCCCGATTACTTTTGGATGCCAATGCTTCTTGTCACCGGCGTGACAGCCTTCCTTGTTCCACTGAGAGCATATCCAAGATCTTCGGTATCCTATTTTTTCGCAATCGCCAATATTCTCTTTGTGTTGATCGCAGCACCGATGCGACTTTACGGATCGCGTTGGCGACGGAACTTACCGGGATTTCTCCGGCCTGTCGCAGCAATCGGACAATGTTCATCGTTCTACCGCGCAGCATTCCGGGGTGCGATCTATAGCGCTGTGATTTTCGGGCTGGTAGCCGCGACGCCGCCATCCACTTGGTATGTGAGGTACCCGTCAATTTTTCTTGGGTCGATTCATGGGGTCTGGTGCTTGATCCTTCTAGGCGGTGAGCTCTATGCCACTTACCGACGAGCCCGTTACTATTGTCTCCCAGATTTTCTTGCAGCGACGTACGACAAACCGCTGATACAGGACACAAGTGGCCCCACATTTGATTTCTTCATCAGCTACAAGAGCAATTGTGCGAACGAGGCACGGCAGATTGCAAATGCGATGATGGCACGTGGATGCCGTGTGTGGTTTGCCGAGTATATGATTCGATTCAACTCGCGGGACAAGTTCGAGGACGCAATTCGCGAAGGAATTGCCCGTTCGAGCCATGGAATCATCTTGGCACATTCCGATTACTGGAATTCACAGCATACTCTGATGGAGTTGCGAGAGCTTTGCCGCAAATGTGCTGCAGAATTGGGAGATAAAGTGAGGAACTCGCTCGTCGTCATTCAGATGGAGCCGTCTACATCGCCCCCTGCTGAATACCATCTCGTGCTGAGCCGCTTTCCAACCATTGAATACAACGATGATGCGGATCAGCTCGTCACTGCAATCGCGAAGCGCCTCGACTGTGATTCTGGCTGGCAAGACACGACGGCTCGATCCGACGAGAACTCCCAACTGGAGACATACAGTTACAAGGATGCTTCGGTCGAACTGAATCTGGATGGGTGGACACGTCACGGCAAATGGAATCGCGTTTTCAGCACGGGCAATATCCAGGCGGAGTTCAGGCAAAGCGTGAGAGGCCGGGCTGTCCGCTTGGTCGTCAATATCGGAGACGACCCGCAGATTGGTTCGGTCAAATCGTCGGGATTGACGAGCTGCTCAGGCGAGCGCGAGGAATACTCGGCTTGGCGTAACTATGCGATGGAATGGTGCGCCAAGAGGGGTGAAGAGTGCGTGGGGGTATTCCTGTTCTGGTCGCAGGGCCGCTCCCATCTGGCACTCGTGTCGTGGGCTCATCATCCCCTGAAGAGAATGAGGCATGGATTCAGCGATGGATTCAGTGGTGGTTCATGTGGATGGGAAGTTCGGTATTCGATTGTACTAGAACACCCCGTGGATCGGTCCAAAGTGGAGTTTCATCTGGAATTCATCTTTGGAGGAAATTTCAAAGAATTGTGTCGTTCAATGAGTGAATTCGACCGGGTTGTAGCGAGTGCGCGTTTTCAAACCTAGTATCGAGGCTCCCATCGCGGCGTAAACGCTTCTCCAACAGACCATGCGATCAAGGAAACAATCGTGTCATTTATACCAAGTGCTGCAAGCCGGGCTTTTGATTCGATTGTCGAAGATGATCCTCAAGCCGTCCTTGAGAGTGTCCGCACATTCTGGAGCGTGAAATCAAATCGGGGGACAACATGGCAGCCTGTCTTTCTGAATCTGGCCGCCTGCGCATATGGCCATCTGGAAATTCAGGATTGGTTACATGCTTGCGAGAGCGCTCGCCAAGCCGTGGAATTGACTCCAGATTGCATTAAGTATGCGGCTGACGCCGTGGAGATGAAGGTTTTGCGACTTGCGTTCCAGTTGCGTCCTGATGACTCGGAAATCGAAGAGTGCGATCGCGAGCTGAATGAACTCGCCTTAAGTAATTTGAAATCACCATTTCCTCTACTCGCAATGGCGGTCCGCTCTGCTGTACGGTTCGGTGATCAACAGTCCGAATGGGAGCGGTTACTTTCCGATGCTGCTCTGTTGTTGAGCGACACGCGGTTTATCCTCCGCGATGTGCACGCGACAGAGTATTGGATCAGTCGACTCTTGCTGTATTACAGCAATCGATGTAACGAACTCTCAAGGCATTCGAGGTTTCACAGAGGACAGCGGTGAGAAGGAAAAGGGGCCAGGAACGAATGGCAATGTCGCTGCGCGACACAACCGACAAGTCGGTCGGGCCACTCATCGGCAACACACCTCTCAGAAGCTCGTTCCCAAGTCCATACAAGCTCCTGCAGGGGAACGCGGGGTGGCCCAGGTTGGCCGCTTTGGGCCTACCTGGGTGCCTTGGCGGGGTGGCCCAGACATCGCTTTGGATGTCTGGGTGACGCAGGAACAAGAGGGTTTGAAAGGCGAGCGTCTTCTCCGCAACCTCTTGTTGTTGCACAACCCAGACGCTCAAAGCAGCGTCTGGGCCACCCCGCCGCGACGGCAGTCGTTCACCCTGGGAAATAGGCCGCCGTTGGCCCCTACCCTGAAAGGGTTGCACATCGCGCGGCGTTTGTAGGCCCCCCTACAGGGTTCGTCAGAGATTGTTGCGTTTCACCCAGGGTGCGCTTCCGTGGGTCGCGACCCAGGGCTGTGATGTGTCACCCCGTGGGGGTGCCGGAGAGGAGCCACGTTCCGGTGGTGTCGCTGGCGCATAACCACCGGGCTAATCTCTGGCATTCCTACCGGGATGGAAGGCCACTCGTGGCTGGGGTCGACCAACGGGAGCCCCCAGCCCAAGTGCAGGATAACGGAGCGGGCGATTTATCAGATCAAGTCGTACGCGCGCCTCACTGGGGGCTGTGCTTCGCTCCGACCCCAGCCACCCAGCCGTGAAAAACGTTGCCCGCGTTGGGTGCCACTGCTTGCAGTCCAGTCTGTTAGAGCGAGGGGCTGGATGACGCAGGAACAGGAGGTCTTGAAAGGTGATTCGGTGCTGCAGGTGTGTGCGTCTGGATTGTCGGTGGCGAATCCGGGCGCGGCGGGCCACTCCCTTGTCGGTGATTTCTCCGAAATCGCTGAAGCGACAGTCGCCACCGAAAACAGCTCGTTCATGACAGCTCGTCCATGAATCGTGAATGTCTCTCATTTCTGCGAGCCGAACCGGCGATTTCGGAGAAATCGCCGACAATCCAGACGAACACACGTGATTCGGTCCTCCATATCCACGTGTTGCCCTTCAGCCCGGGCACTCAAGCCATTTCAAGTCCAACGTGTCCACTGGACCCACGTGGAACGGTTCTCCCCGTTACAGTTCCTCTAACCGATATCCTGCACGCCCCTCAGCGGCAATTGCTGCCGAACAGTTGAAGTCCACTTCAGTCCTCCGGCAATAACTGCTGATGAATCGAAGACTCGGGGTCGCAACATCCCGAGGAGCAACTTCTTCCAGGTCGACAGTGGGTCGCTTGGGCAATCTGTGTGAGCTGCTGTTCCCTGCGGCAGCGACGAATAACGGGAGAATTCCATGCGTAAGGCGATCATTCTCGGGCTGGTGGCATTGTTCGTGGTGGCCAGCCAGGTTCCTTCACAAGCTGCGGGACGGTTGCGTTCTGGTCGGCTGCTCAATGGCAACCGTCAGGGGGTCTTTTCCCGTCTGATGGAGATCGAGCGCGCCAAGAATCAGTGGCTGTTCAATCGCTAAACGGCATCGGACATGTCGCACCCCGGGCTGGCTCGGGGGCCGTGAAACGGGGGTCGCAAGACTCCCGTTTTTGCATTGGAATCACGGGTTTCATCGACGGGATCGCGTCTTGAACCGAGAGTGGAGCACCAGTAGACTCGCTAAGCACGACACTCGGTCCTGATGGGAACTGTCGAGGTGAAGCTATGGAACCACCGTCGATGGACTCGTTGGGTCGCCTGCCCACTCCGGCGAAACCACTGCTCATTTGGGGAGCGGGTGGCCATGCCAAGGTCGTGGCGGATGTCGCTCGGGCCAGTGGTTGGGAGGTCATCGGATTTCTGGAGGAGACTCCACACCGACACGGTCACGGCTTTTATGGGGCGTCGATTCTGGGAGGCAGCGAAGTCCTCCATACGGTGGACCGTCATCCGTGCCGAGAGGTCTTCATCGCCATCGGAGACAATGTGGCGAGGGATCGCTGCTTGGATGTTGCCATCCGAGCGGGCTACTCCGTTCCGATACTCATCCACCCCACGGCCACAATTTCACCGACTGCAAAGTTGGCTTCTGGAACAGTCGTGATGGCCGGAGCCGTCGTGCAATCGGACACGGAAATCGGCGCGGGCGCAATCATCAACACGGGTGCTAGCGTGGATCACGATGGCGTACTGGGACGCTGCGTCCACCTCGGTCCAGGTGTTCGCTTGACGGGTCAGGTCCAGATCGGCGATTTGACTATGGGGGGAGCCGGCGCCGTCGTGATCCCCGGAGTTCGTATTGGCCAGCGCTGTCTCATCGGGGCCGGAGCTGTGGTGATTTTCGATATTCCGGACGGTCAAACGGCCGTGGGTGTCCCCGCGCGGTTGATCTCACGCAGCGAGATCAGCGTGTGAGTGAAGACTCCACAGCGGACCTCAGAACCGCTGTTTTACCCCTGCGGCGTGATCAGCGCCACTTCCAGCACGCGCTGCCGACGGACCTTGCGCACGAGAGCTCGAATCCCCGCTTGATCCACGACTTCCCCGCCGGTCGGGGCTTCACCCAGGTGGCCGATGACCCACCCGCTCAGATTATGGATCTCCCCCTCGGGTAGGCTTGATTCCAGATCGATGCCAGTCAGCTCCTTGAGCTTCGGCAGCGAGATTCCACCGCCCGCCACCCAGCCCGCTCCCGACTTCACGACATGTGCTGGCAGTAAATCGTACTCGTCCTGAATGTCGCCGATCAGTTCCTCGATGATATCTTCCAGCGTAATCATCCCTAGCACGGTCCCGACCTCGTCGCAGATCAGCGCGATGTGTGTGTGCATCTTCATCAATTGTTCCAGGACATTGGAAATGACCTGGTTGTTGCGCATGCGGGGGATATTCCTCACGATGCCTTTCAGCGAAGGATCGTGCGGGTTGAGCTTCATAAAAGCGATGATGTCCTTGAAAGTCACATAGCCCATAATCTGCTGTGGATTCCCCGGCTCGCTGGTGACGGGGAACCGCGTGTGCATATCGAGGTGGGCTCGCACCAAACAGTCGCTGATCGAGTCTTCGAGGTTGAGCATACTGATATGCTCGGCGGGAAGCAGCACCTCCTCGACGGGGCGACTTGATAGGCGGGCTGCCCCGAGGATGATGTTCTCTTCGCGAGCCCCAATGAGACGTGAGGTCCGGGCCAAACTGGCTATCGCCCGCAGCTCCTGTAACTCCAATGCCTCCGTCCGGGCATCCGCATGCGGCTTGGGAGTCCACAGCTTTTCACTCAGATCCATCAGTCCCGAGGCGGATGTCTCCAGTAACCACACGGCAGGCCAGACACTCGCAGCAATCCATTTCATGGGAGGCGACAACCGGAGACAGACCCATTCTTTATTCCGCAAAGCGAACAGCTTGGGGACCAGTTCTCCAATCACGATCGAGATCGCGGTCAACGGAATGACGATCAAGACGATGGCCAGCAATTGAGCTGTGAATTCGCTCAGGCCCCAGCGTTGGAGTACTGGCTGAATGTACTCCCCCGCGCTGGAGCCTCCAGCGGCCCCCGTAATCAAACCAACCAGGGTGATCCCCAATTGGACGACGGCGAGGCTTTTTTCGATGTCCTCTTTCATCTGCAGGGCCGAGGCGGCTCCGGCCCGTCCGTCACGGGCGAGCCCCTGCAATCGCGAGACACTCACGGAGGCTAAAGCGATCTCGTACGCGGCAAAAATCGCGTTCACGATGACCATCAACAGGACAACAAGAAGTTCCATAAACTCCACGGGGCCTCAACTGGGGGCGATGAGCGGACGATGGCTCAGCGCAAATCCGGTCCCGGACCGGTCGACACCGCGCTGGATCGCCAGCCGGAGCCGGTATCGTGATTCACCAGACTCAGAATTACAAACATGGGAGTCGCGAAACGCTGAAACGCTGAAACCTGAAACGACGGGCGGGTACAGCGAACACCTGAAGTCCCTATCGAGGAAGCGCCCAGTGGCAACTCGACAACTTGATCAGGGTTCAAGCCTCAAACCGTTATCGGACCACGGATGGCGATTCGAGTACACTCATGCGAGTTGGCCCATGCGGACTTTGCGTCAGCGAGACCATGCATCCCTCCGACTGACCTGGTGAGCCTGCGTAATGGAACTGTATGAAGCGGTTGCCGTTGACTAAGTGGCGGACCATCCTCAAATCCCGGCGAGTAATCTCTCCCGCTTCGGGATGCAGCTCTCGCAGCTTGCACGTCGCAGCTGCGGCTTGGAGGTCAGCGGTGGTACTGCCACCGAGGAGGGCCACGGCGGCAATGTTTTGCAGGCGAGCTTGAGCGATGGCGACATTCTGGACCTCGGTGACATCGGGGAAGCGTGTCTTCAGGATTGACACCGCAGGGCAAGCCACCACATGCCATTGGTTTCCGACGAGCAGCCCGACCTCTGTTTGTGCGGCACCCTGGATCTCGGCGGCCAATTGCTGCTGTTCGCTGGCAACTTGGAGTGAATTAAGCACGCTTTGAGTGGTCAGGGATGGAATCCGACAGTCGCCTGCCAACAGTTGATGCAATTCTCGCATCTCGTCCGAGGTGATGCGGTCGGTCCGGGTGATGGGCAGCGGTTTCTGGCGTGTGCCGCCGAGTTCGCGCGCCTGGACATGGCCATTGGACCAAACCTCGACCACTGGTGTCCGGGTGCCATCCGACTCGATAAAGGCCAGCGATGCCACCTGAACTGGAGTTGGGGCTTTGGGTTCGATGGCCAGTGCTGAAGCTGTTGCGGCCAGCAGAGACATGCCAAGAAGTGCAAAGCGGATGCGTCCGTCCATGGAAGCTCTCTTCGAAGTACTCGTATGAGCGCGTGCTGGTGGTAGAAGACGGGCCGAATAAGAGGGTGATGAACTTGCCGCGAGGATGCCCTGACAGGCTGCTCCAACCCGGCTCGGGGCTGCAACTGAAG
>JANOKO010001388.1:0-5669 GCA_031419335.1 Planctomycetota bacterium | reverse complement strand
TCTTCAGCTACGGCGATGCGATGCTCATCCTTTGATTTCCTGGCGAGCGAGTTTCGTCCGCCCTCCGAAGTCTCCGTTTTGGCAGAAATCCAACCGAAGTCACCAGTCAAACCATACGGAATAGACCGTAACGCGAGAGCGGATCTCCAGAAACAATCCGACCCGCGTCACGCACTTCAATGATGAGTGACCCCATGGTGTGAGCGCATTTTAAGAACTGCTGCTCAGCCAACCGCCAGTGCGCTGCGGCACTACGGTTGTGGTGGTAGGACCGCAGCTCGCGCGGGCAACACGATCCGCTCGGCCTCCAGCCAGAAGTCGAATCCGTCCCCCGAGGGACAACCCGCATCCTCCCATTTGAGATACGCCAACTCGCGGATCGCCTCTTCACAACAATCCATCATCTGTTGAGGCGATCGATTCTCCGATTCGCTTCTCAGCGGGGCTGTGAGCATCACGACCCCATTCGCCACTGGTGCCGACCCATTTGACTGTGAGTGAGACTCGCTTCTGCGAATCGTCTTGGACTTGGTCATCATCAAACTCCGTTGAGACAATGAAACACACTCCGTGGAGTCGGGAGTGTACCATCAGTCCCATCCGAATTGGTAATCATTTCCGCTTGCCCAGTTTTTTTCACAGACTTGTAAAGCTTGAGGACCACTCCCGCAGAGTGCCCTTCACTTTCGTAGCTGAAGTCGTATCCGCCTGTTGGAAACCGTGGCAGTGGGGCAGACATTCCAGACTGCCATTCCAATCAACAATTTGGAAACTGACCAAAGAATCCCACGTCAGCGATTCGACCCCGCAACTTCACTGGATGGGGTTCCCCGAGACAGCGGTCTGCGCTCGGATCGCTCCAAGACATACAGAGCACTATGGGCACGCCAGTTCGAGAGCCAAGCATGTTCCAATGCAACATGCCCGATAATGGGCATCTCTTTGACGATGCGAAAGTTGCCCCGGTTGGCCAGATCGCGGAAGTCCAGCATCGAGAGAAAATGGACATTGGGGGACTCATACCACTCATAGGGCAACGAATCGGTCACCGGTGCTCGTCCTTGCAGCATGATTTGCATTCTCACTCGCCAGTGACCGAAATTCGGCACAACGATTAAAGCCCGGTGGGCCACACGCAGCATTTCGTCGAGCACCTGCAAGGGGCGAGTGACTTGCTGGAGAGTCTGGCTCAAAACGGCATAGTCGAATGTCCCGGCGGGGATATCCTGCAACCCGTGATTCAGGTCGGCCATGATCGCCGAGACACCGCGCTGCACAGTCGCCAAGAAGGCATCGCGATCCCGCTCAATCCCCAAGACGGAACAGCGATGCTCGTCTCGTAATCGCGCGATTAACCGTCCATCGCCGCAGCCGAGGTCGATCACTCGACCGCCATCGGCGATCTGGCTCATCAGAATGTCGTCAATGAATGCAGCGCGGTGGTCAACCATCGCCAACTGTTTGGCACACATTTCGGGACTCATTGGGAAAGGCCACCAGAGCGAGAGCAAACTCGGTCTGAATCACCAACCTGCCATCTTCTCGACTCACAGGTGGACTGCAAGGCTATACGCGAAACTGGATCATATTTCACTCGCAGGAACGTATTGGGTCTTGACAGAGGGTTCCTGCGGGCGAGACGATACAGGTCGCGATCCATTGCCTGCAGTGAGTCGTCCCGCCTCGAATCCCGCCTGTTCTCCCCCGGTGCTGCCATGACACAACACACGGAATCTCCTGCCGCAGAACCGCGTCGTAGCTTCTTGGTTTCCGCCGCAGCTGCGGGAACGGGAGCGATTGCGGGCTTGATCCCCGCATGTGCCGGGACCGTGTTCTTCCTGGATCCACTGCTGCGAAAGCCAGTCACGGCTGATCCCCTCGCGTCGGAAGCGGCCAAGGCCGCTGGGATGGGAGAGGGATTTCTCCCAGTCACCAAAGTCGACTCTCTCCCCGCAGACGGTACGCCGCGCGCCTTCAAGGTCATTGCGGACCTGCAGGATGCTTGGAACAAGTTTCCTCAAACCGAAATCGGCTCGGTGTACCTCAGTCGATCTGTCAGCGGTGAGATCTCGTGCTTCAATGCCCGCTGTCCGCATCTGGGTTGCACGGTCCAATACAAAGACGCGGACCAGCGATACGTCTGCCCGTGTCACGACAGTGCGTTCAACCCGGACGGCACTCGAAACAACGACATCCCCCCCCGCAACCTCGACTCACTGGAAGTCCAGGCTGCAGCCGACGGCACGATCTGGGTCAAATTTCAGAAGTTCCGCGCGGGGACTGCTGAGAAGAAGCCGATTTAGGCGGAGTCCTTGTTGCTTTTCAGCAAGCGAATGCGCTCTGGACTTCACACGAAGCCGAACTCACCCCAGCGCGAGTCACTCGAGTCGCCTGAGTCCGCGATGGACTCTCTCCTCGTTGACTCGTGCCAGAGCCACGGGCTCTTGCATCCAGAATTTGACTAACTGGCTCAACGTGGTCCCCAGGCGCGGTGCCAATTCTGGGGCATTCCAATCGGCGAGAGCCAGCAGATCCAGTGACTCTGCGAGCAACGCCGGATAATCGTCATGATCCCGATTGATTTGAATTCGAGTCCCCCGCAGTCGAGACCGCCACAAATCACTGGGTGACGACTCGGCCAGACGGTCAGATCGCACGCGGACCGCCAAGGTCCGCCGCATCCGATCCGTCGCGACATGGAGGTTTTCGGCCTGACTGCGTCGCTCACTGGCTGTGGCTTGAACGCCCGAGGGACGATGTGTCAGCACGATCGCTGTTTCGACCTTATTGCGATGTTGTCCACCTGGTCCAGAACGGCGCGTGCGAACGACATCGCACTGCTGGAGCAGGTCAGGAATGGAGAGTTCGGACGGGTGCATGGAGGTTCTCAGTTCAGGGAGTGTCCTGCCCTCTGGCAGCTCCCGCAAGAGACAGAGTTCTCGGGCATGCTGCTGGCCGATATAACACGACCTCAGACGGTTACCTGGGCCAGAGTAGACCGCATCTCGTTCGACGTAAGAGTTGTGCCCTGTTGCGGAGGCTGAGTGCCGACTGACTCCCATCCTGTCAAACCCCCGACTTCGGTTGTGACACAACCCCCTCAATCCGTGTGGCCTGATCTGTCGTTGATCGGTGTGGCACTGATTTGGGGAATCAATATCCCGATTATGAAGATCGGTCTCGAACACGCCGAACCGTTTGCATTCAATGCCGTTCGGTTATTGTTGTCAGCCTTGGTGCTGGTCGGTTTGGCGATCCGGGAGCGCCCTCCGCTCGTGGAACTGCCACCCGGATCGTGGAAGCAGATTCTGTTGTATGCCGTCATTGCTTCTGGAGTTTACCAGTGGGCCTTTCTGTGGGGGATTTCCCGCACAGCTTCGGGAAACGGATCGCTGATTATGGCCACGGTCCCCTTATGGACAGCCGTCTTGGCACGCTGTCTGTTGGGAGAAACGCTCAGTGTGTTGTCGCGTGTGGGATTGGGGACTGCATTGATGGGGACACTGATCGTGGCCTTGGAAAAGGGAGTGAGTCGGGATCAGAGTTTGCTGGCCGGAAACACCTGCATGCTGTTGGCGGCACTGGCTTGGGCCTGGGGAACTGTCCAGAGCCGCAAGGTGCTGCCGTATCTCTCCCCGATGCGGCTCTCCGCAGTGTCTGCTGTCCTCATGCTGCCGCTGCATTTCGCCATGGCAGCGATCTCCCTGCGCAGTATTGTTCCGCATCTGAGTGAGGGGCACGTCGCGTTTCCGCTGGTCTATGCCGGAGTGTTATCGACCGGACTGGCATTGCCCATGTGGAGCTATGGTGTCCGACATTCCGGAGCAGCCCAGGCGGCGGTCTTTCAGAATTTGGTTCCCGTAGTGGCGATCGCGTGCGCCTGGTGGATTCGACATGAACGTGTGTCTCAGAATCAGATCATCGGAGGTGCCTTAATCATGAGTGGGCTGGTGTTGGTGCGTCGCGGGAGATGAACACGTTAACCCAAACCGCGATCTCGCTCAGTGCCCCGCGATGACATCCACGAGATTTGCGGCTAAGTCAAACTCCCATACCAGCGGACCGCTCAGGATCGTCACGCGCGGGTTGTCCTTCAGTTGCGGCAGGCAGCTTTCGCTCACCAGCATCTCCTGAAGCAATAAGGTATTCCGAATCTGCACCACGCGGGCATCTGGCGGTTCGGTCAGACCGAGAGTCTTGAGCGCGGTGTGAACGACCTCACGGTCAGTGTCGTAGTGGACGGGGATCATGGCTGCGGTGACGTGACCCGCCGTGACACAGTTCACGGTTGTGGATTCGATATCGAGAGCCTTGACCGTGCGGCTATTGGTGAACTCGGCGAGGCCGATGCCGGTCCCGTTGCCGTGGGTCTTTTCGGTCAGGCCGCGAATGAAGATGCGGCGGCAGTTGGTCGTGTCATCGGGTGTGGCCGCGTGGTCGTTGAACTTGCGACCGACGATGTTGGTATCCATGCCAGTGCCGCTGATCTCCTTGCCGATTTCATCGATGACGAGGAGATCGATGTCGTTGAGAGGGAGTCTGGGCATCCACGCGCGGGCCATTTCGAGCAGCGCACACTCGCGCTCGTAGAACTTCTCGACCGGGACACCTTCCACAAGGCAGGTCTCCTCGAAGGCATTCTCGACGATCCCCAGTCCGCCCACCACCCGGCACTTCCGGACTACGACATCCGCCACCGCGCGGATAATCTCCAGGAACGTGAACGACTTGATCGCCCGGTGATAGACCACCGCCCCCGCCTGCTTGCCCAAGCCGATCAGCATCATCTTGTGCAGGCCCGATTCGATTGGCCCCACAAACATCGTGTGCGGCTTGATGCGGTTGGCGATGAAGACGTGGTCGGCCTCGCTGGCATTTTTATCAAAGTGGACCGGGATGCCCTGCGGCGTCTTGTCGACGATCACCGTCTCCATCGTCGCCTTGATCGGACAGCCGATGAATTCTTCGGTCACACCAAAGCCTTCAATCACCGCCCTCTGACCGGCAGCTGTGGCACCACCGTGGCTCCCCATCGCGGGGACGACGAACGGTATGGCTCTCAGAGAGAGGAAGTGCTGAACGATCTCGCGCGTGATGAGAGCCACGTTGGCGACGCCGCGACTGCCAACGGTGATGGCGACCGACTGGCCCGGTTGGACGCGGTCCGCGAGATTCAGCGAGGCCATTTGCTGTCGCACTGCGTCCACGACATCCGCGAGACGCGGGGTGTCGAACGACTGACGGATGCGGTACATGCTGGGGAGGGACATGGGGGGTGCCTGTCGAGTTGACGACTATTTGAACGGGGGCGGACTAGTCTGGGAGGGCGAAGCTCCTGCTGAGCCGCGAGCCAGGGGACGCGCTGTCTGGTGGATGCGGCTCGGCAGGAGCCTCGCCCTCCCGAGGGAGGCGAACTCCCACATCAAGCCTTGACGGGGGTCACTTCCCCCGCACCTCTTTGACCTTAGCCACGTACGCTTCGGCCAACTTCTGAATCCCGGCGAAGTCGCTGCTCGCGAGATGCTCCTTCGTGACCAGCGAACTGCCCAGACCGACCGCACACGCCCCCGCCTTGACGAAATCGGAGAGCGTCTGGAGGTTCACGCCCCCCGTGGGGAGTAGGCGAATCTGCGGGAACGGGCCAGCCAGAGCCTTGAGGTGCGTCGGCC
>JANOKO010001387.1:0-1651 GCA_031419335.1 Planctomycetota bacterium | reverse complement strand
TCAAGAAGGAACTGAAACTGAACCTGAGCCTCTACGAGATTTTGCAAATCCTGAGCATCAGTCTGTTCGAGAAAACCCAGCTTTTTGACACACTATCCACCACTTCCCCACCAAATACGCCAACCCCTTCTCATAAGCAGTTGACGCTCTTCGACTTATAGCCGGACAGTTGTGAAATCGTAATACAGCTGAAAGTCCTGATTGAGGAGCAGTCGGCACGTCCCAAAAGCATTGGCAATGAAGTGACTTGGAAGCATTCGCCGTGTTCATTCGACGATCAAGGAAATGCGACCCGTCCGTGGGTGTTAGCATTGGCGTCTCGGGTCATCGCTGTCGCCGCTCTCGCGGCTGGGGCGCACTGGGGAGCGGGGTCCGTGGGCTGGCGGCTGGGGCCGCGGTGCCCACGGCTCTTTGCTGGCACCGCTTTCGCGGTTGGGAGTGGCGGTCCCCGACGGGTGCGCGAGTTGGGGGGGCCAGTGTTATTCAAGGACGAAACGGCGAGGCGTTGACTCGTGCGATTGCTCCGTCGATCGGATACTGTCATCCTCTTGGCCGCGAAAGCGGCAGCAGCATGTAGCCGTGGGCGCAGCGGCCCCAGCCGCCAGCCCACGGACTGAGATCGGCAACATAAAACCAGCCGCGAGAGCGGCGACAGGAGTGCGTCGTGGGAGCGTATACCAAACTCGCCTACCACATCGTCTTCGGCACCAAATATCGCCAACCCACCATCCATCGCGAGTTTCGAAACCGGCTGTACGAGTACCTCGGCGGCACGATTCGCGGCTTGAATGGGCACTTGATCGAGATCGGTGGCGTTGACGATCACGTCCATCTGCTGACCACGATCCCACCCACGATTGCTCTGTCGGATGCGATCCGTGACATCAAGGCCGGGGCCTCGAAATGGGTCAACGAGTTGCCCGAGTCTGCCTCACGGTTCGAGTGGCAAAAGGGCTATGCGGCCTTCACGGTCAGTCACTCCCAGATCGAAGCCGTACGGAAGTATCTCCGGAATCAAGAGACGCACCATAAGAAGCAAACGTTCGAGGAGGAGTACGTTGCATTTCTGCGGCGTCATGAGATCGAGTTCGATCCACGATTCCTGTTCGAGGGTGAATACCACGGGTGATCGCTGTCGCCGCTTTCGCGGCTGGAGTCGAGTTCGGGAACCGCGTCCGTGGGCTGGCGGCTGAGGCCGCTGCGCCCACGGCTACACGCTGTCGCCGCTTTCGCGGCATGTTGGCCCCGACACTGCTTCGAGTGCCTGGGTGGTAGAGTCACAAGACGCGACAGAGCGAAAGCTCCAGTTGGTCAACCCTCATGTTTCTGCATACCCAGACGCCCACAGCCGCGTCCGGGCCACTCCGCCACCCCGCAGATTTCACCGAAATCTGCGTCGGGCTGCCCCAGAAACCTGCCAGCCCTCTGAGCCGCGAGAGCGGCAGCAGCCTGTAGCCGTGGGTGCAACCCACGGAGACAGATCGGTTGATCATTCCAGCCGCGAGAGCGGCGACAGCGTGTAGCCGTGGGCGCAACCCACGGAGACAGATCGGTCGATCATTCCAGCCGCGAGAGCGGCGACAGCGTGTAGCCGTGGGCGCAGCGGCCCCAGCCGCCAGCCCACGGATACCGGTCGACAACACAGACTCAG
>JANOKO010001386.1:0-6076 GCA_031419335.1 Planctomycetota bacterium | reverse complement strand
GGGCCGAAGTTCACCATGTCGAGGGCTCCCACCGAGATTACCTGCGGGATGCCGCGCTGACCGGCTGCGGTCAGGCGGTCCGGGCCAGCGGACAGAATCCCGCCGACCAGTTCATCGGCCAGCTCGGTCGTCGTGATGTCGAGGACACCTGCGAACAGACCCTCGCGGATGAGGCTCTCCATCGCCTGGCCCCCGGTCCCGGTGGCGTGGAACACCAGTACCTCATACCCCGCCGCTTCAATGTGCTTTCGTGCCGCCTCGACACAGGGAGTCGTGACGCCAAACATGGTGGCGGCGATCAGCGGTCGGTCGGCGTCCTCAGTCATCGGTGTTGCGAACTTCACCATCCCCGCCATCGCGCGCGCCGCTTGCGACAATACGCAGCGGCTGATGCGGTTGATCCCCGCCACGTCAACCACTGCATTGAGCATGCAGATGTCCTTGGCCCCCACATACGGGCGGGTCTGCCCCGCGGCCAGCGTACTGACCATCAGCTTCGGAATGCCAATCGGCAGCTCCCGCATAGCTGCGGTCCCGATGGTCGTGCCCGCTGAGCCACCGATGGAGAGGACGCCCTGGACCTCGCCTCGGGTGTGCAAGTCCGCAATCAATCGAGCGACTCCCCGAGCCGCTGCGGTGATGGCCCGGCCTCGGTCGGCAGTCTGTCGTAACGCGGATAGCGACTCCCCCGAGGCGGCATAGACTTGCTCCGCCGACACCTCGCACGGGACCGTCGGTTCCCCCATGCAACCGGCGTTCACCAGACGGCACGCGACCCCCAGCGACTCCAGTTGTTCTCGGACAAACTGGATCTCGTGCCCCTTCGTGTCGAGCGTGGCGATGAGGTAAACAGGCATGGCACGGTTTCCGGAGTGCGCTGGATGGTTTATCGTGTGGCAGTCTAGCAATCCCCAGACGACAACCCGACAGAAGACCGCGATTCAGAGTTCACCACGGAGGCGCGGAGAACGTGAAGACCGCCTTGACGCAACACCTCGACATCTCCGTTCTCTCTTCCCGTCTACTCCGTGCCTCCGTGTCTCCGTGGTTAAACACAGTCCGACTTTGTAGCGAACCCCCACCCCCATGACCGCCGAACCCGAAAAACGCAAGATCGGCCCGTTCCAGATCGAGGACAAACTCGGTGTGGGTGGCATGGGGATCGTCTATCGCGCGACGTACATTAAGACGGGGCAAGTGGTGGCCCTCAAGGCTCTGGCCCCCGAACTCTGCGCCGATCCCAAGGTGGCCAAGCGGTTCGAACGTGAGATGGAGATCCTCAAGAAGCTCAAGCACCCGAACATCATTAAGTATTACGGCGGCGTCTCGACCCCCAACCAGCAGTTCTACGCGATGGAGATCATCGCTGGGGGCGGCCTTGATGTGCTGCTCCGCAAGCAGGGGCGGTTCACCTGGCAGCAGACCGTCGACTACGCGATGCAGATATCCAAGGCCCTGGAGTACGCCCACAACGCCGGGGTCGTGCATCGCGATCTCAAGCCCGCGAATCTACTCATCAATAAGGACGGGGTGCTCAAGCTGACCGACTTCGGGATCGCCCGCGACTCGCAGGCGACCCAACTGACGCAGGCCGGGAAGACGGTCGGCACGCTGGCCTACATGGCCCCCGAGCAGATCACCGGCAAGTCTCCGATCACCCGCCGGACCGATTTGTACGCGCTCGGCTGCCTGATGTTCCAGTTGCTGACGGGGCGGACGCCGTTCGAGTCAGCGACCCAGCCGGAGTTGCTGTTCAAGCATATCGAGGAGGTGCCGCCCTCGGTGCGGGAGTTCAACCCCGACTGCCCTCGCTATCTGGAGGTGCTGATTGCGGACTTGATGGAGAAGGATCCGAATGACCGGCCCTTCGATGCCTTGTCCGTGCAGGTCCGCTTAGAAGAGGTGAAGACGAAGGTCGCGGAACAGGCGGAGCAGGCCAAGACCCGCGCCGGGGAAGCCGCCAACGCGACGGTCGCTGACTCGACTCAGGCCCTCAAGAAGAAAAAAAAGAAAAAGTCTGCTCTCGGCGAGTTCACGCCGTGGTACGAGCGATTGTGGTTCCTCGGCACCTGCCTGATGTCGGTCGTGGTATTAGTCGTATGGCTGATGTGGCCCGAGAGTCTCGCAGCCAAGTTCGCCCGTTGTCAGACAGCTATGCAGATCGACAACTTCGGGAACATCTCCGACTTTGGTGAAGTTCCCGGTTACGAACAATGGATGGATGTCACCGATGACTTGGACGACATCCTGCAGCACCATCCCGACTCACCCCAAGCCATCGATGCCCGCCGCTGGCGAGACATGATCGACATGGTCCGCGAGGACCGCCAGTCGCAGAACAACGAGAAATTCGGCCGCGATGCGAAATCCGAAGGAGAACGGCTGTACGTGGACGCCCGTGAGTACGAGACATTCGGCGACAACTACTCAGCCATCGAACGCTACGAGGCGATGCAGACCCTGCTGAAGAGCGACGAGGAGTCTCGCCCCTACCTGAACCTCGCCCGCCACCGTGCGGCACTCATCCAGGCAGGAATCGACCCCCAGGCCGACCGCACCGCTTTCGTCGAGGCCCAGCTGAAGAAAGCCGACGACGAGTTCCTCAGCGGCGACAAGATCCCGGCCCGCGAGAAGTGGCAGAGCATCGTCAAGCTGTATGGGGAAGTTGTGCTGTTTGAGTCGGTCGTAAAGCGGGCGAAGGCACGGATCATTGATGCGGAGGGGGCGTTGAAGAGTGAACAATAGTCGCGGCGGAGTGGCCCAGACACTGCTTTAAGTGTCTGGGTGGCGTAGCCATAAAAAGTGAATCGTGGGTCACTCGCCTAGACAGTCGCCTCTGGCATTGACAGACCCAGTCAGCATCCACAGTCAAGAGGCGTCCCCCTGATGGAAAGAACGGCCTCACGCGAAGCTGCGAAGAAGAGGGGGAGCATGACTGCCATCCATGAACGACACGAACAGTCGTCCCGACTCGCTCTGGCCAGAGGACTCGCGATTTATCAATGTCTTCTTACCTCCTCGCCTTCGCGTGAGGAACTTTCTGAACTGAGGTAAGCGATTCTACCGCAGCGAGAACGCCTCGCTCACCACGATGAACTTCACCAGCGACCGCAGCGTGTAGCCGTGCGACTTCATTTCGGCCACGCTGGCTTTCACCGTCGGCTGATCAGCCAGGCCGAGTTCCCGACCGCAGGCGTAGGTCATGAGCTTCGTGGCCAATACACCGAGGAACAAGTCCTCTTTCTTCAGCATCGCGGTTTGCAGGCCCTCGACGCCGGTGATCTGGGTGCCATCGGGCATCTTCGAGCTGGCGTCGATCAGCGGGTCGTTGCGTTCGATGCGGCCCTTGTAGCCGAACCCTTCTCGGTCGCGCCAATCGCCGGTGGCGTTGAAGTTCTCCAGGGCGAATCCCAGCGGATCGATCTTACTGTGACACCTCGCACACTGCGGGAGTTCGCGGTGGATTTCGAGGCGTTTGCGGACCGTGGCCTTGTCGATGCCGGGCACCTTGGGGGCGATCTCGCCCGCGTTGGCCACGGGGAGGCCGGGGTCGGTGCCGAGCAGGGTTTTGAGTACCCATGTCCCTCGCTTCACCGGCGAGGTCCGCGTGCCGTTTGAGGTGGTGGTCAGGATCGACGCCTGCGTCACGATCCCGCCTCGATGGATCCCCGTAGGAACCGCGACGCGCCGGAACTGGTCCCCATGCACATCGGGGATGCCATAGAACCGGGCCAGCCGTTCGTTGATCGTCACGAAGTCGGACTTGATCATCTGCCGGGCGTCGAGATCATGCTTCAGAAACTCGGCGAAGTACGCTTCCGACTCGCTGACCATCGAGGTCTCCAAGTGCCGATCATACTGCGGGTACAAGTCCTCGGCGGGAGGATTGTTCCCGACATCCCGCAGCCCCAACCACTGCCCGGCGAAGTTCTTCACGAACGACTCCGCACGCGGGTCGGCCAGCATGCGGTCGACTTGAGCCTGTCGCACCTTAGGGTCGCTCAGCTTGCCCGAGGCTGCGAGTTGCATCAACTCCTCATCCGGCATTGACGACCAGAGGAGGTAAGAAAGCCGGGAGGCGAGTTCGTGAGGGGAGAGCGGTTGATGGTTTATGGTTGAGGGTTTATCGACGGGGGTTGAACGTTGAGGGCCAGCGGGCTTTCCTCCCTTGGCACTTGGCACTTGCCCCTTGGAGGTCGTTTTCTCTGGCCCTAGGCCCTGGCCCCCAGGCCCTAGGCTTCCTTCCCCCCCCTTCTCCACCAAGTACAAAAAATGCGGACTCGTCAGCACCCCGATCAGCGGCAGTTTGATCGCCTCGACGAGGCTCTTCCCCTTTCGATTGGCGGTGAAGAGGGCCAGCTTCGCGTCGACCTCGAACGGCTCCACCGGTCGGCGGAAGGCCCGCGTCATGAATTTCGTGAGGACTTCGCGAACGTACTTCTTCTCGTCTGTTTTCGATAATGGAGACGGAAACAGAATCCCGGTGTGCGAGGTCGGCGGCCAGGCGTCGTACAGCGGGCCTTCGACCTCGAACCAACTGATGAGGAGTTCAGGCCTCGAGAAATCGTTGTGACTCTGCATCCAGAAGTTTTCGAGAACCTTCGGGATCGAGTAGGCATAGTCGAACCCGACCCCGGCGGACTCAGTCGTGAAGCGGGCCTTGAACTCGTGGACCTGCGGCTTGTCCGGTGTGCCATCGGCATCGAACTCAGCCAGCGTGCGCGGCAGCGGACCGAGCTGGAGAGTGAGCTTCACGCGCGGCGGACCGTAGTTGTACATGCGGTCGGTCTTGAAATGTTCGAGGTCACGCTCGTATCCGATCTGGGTGTACTTCTTGCCCGCCGGGTTCTTGGCGTCCTGCTCATCACGACGGTGGGCCAGGAACTTTTCGGCAGTGGCGATCACCTGCTCATGCGTCGGCGTGCGCCCGGCCGCTTGCACGCGGATCGCATAGATCCCCGCAGTGGGCACGCGGAAGTCCCGCGCCCCGACGTTCTTGTCCCACGAGTTGTGGTGGATGACGACCCAATCCCCCTCTTGCGTGTTGTTGTTGCCGTTGACGATGGGGTTGTTCTTGTCGTCGAGCCGCTTGCGCGTGCGGTCCATTGCACCAGCCTTCGGCTCGAACCGCCACTTCACGGAGGCGGGGCGGTCTCCTTCAACCAGCGCCCGGTCGAGGATCTGCTGGGCGGCTTGGAGGTACAACTCCACCTGGAGAGGCGACAGTGTCAGTGCCCCGCCGTTGTTGTCGAAGCCCCCGGCAGGCGGGTCTTGTGGGAACCCCTCCGGATTGAAATCGACCCCGATCAGGTCGCGAATCGTGTTGCGGTATTCGCTCCGGTTCAGCCGCCGCATCACCACCGTCCGCTCGCGCAGAATCAACTCCGCTCGCACCGTCTGATCGGTGATCCAGTCCACCACCGCAGCCACTTCGGCATCGGAAGGCTGCCTTTCCTTCTCGGGCGGCATCTCGTGGGAGTTGAGGACATTGACGACCTCGCGCCATTGGGACCGCGTCCCTGGAACGCCGAAGTCGTTGATCAGCCGCTTTGCATCGACGGCAAACTCCCCTTCGGGCTCATCTCCGTCGTGGCACTCGGTGCAATACTTCTTGAAGAACGGTGCCACGGTTTTGGAGTAACCGAGAGTATCAGAGGGCACATTCGGGGCATCCTGCCCCGTCACGATAGAGGAAATCAGCACCAGCCACAAAAATGACAATGAACTCTTCATGAAGGAATTCGCACTCACTCGGAACGTTACAACGGTATGAACCAGTCCCATTGTTCGGGCATGGCACGACTGCGTTGGCGTCCTTGACATCGATATCGATGGTCGTGGCCAACGCTCGGCCCCTGCTCTGCAGATCATGAAGGATCGCGGGGGACTCTGTCGACCGAGACCGAGTGTGAGCGGACAAGTGTCCAGTGAACGAGCGGTGATGTGGCGTCAGGGACCGATGGTGTATACCTGCAGGTGGAACCGTGGTGTTGGGCAAGACGCTGGTTGCCCCGCATTTGGGGAATATCGCCTTGTTCATGGACTCAGAAGAGAACAAGCTGGGACTGCATTCGAT
>JANOKO010001385.1:0-1349 GCA_031419335.1 Planctomycetota bacterium | reverse complement strand
AGCGATTTCGGAGAAATCGCCGACAATCGCCCAGTGGCTCGTCGACACCACCAGTTGCACGCTCTCCGCTGCCACACAGATCGTCACCTACGTCGCCGCGCAGCAAGCAGCCGTGGGCCTCGTCCCGACGCAGGACCGGGTGATCTTCGAACGCTTCTTCGACGAGACCGGCGGGATGCAGTTGGTCGTCCATGCCCCGTTCGGGGCGCGGATCAACCGCGCGTGGGGACTCGCCATGCGGAAGCGGTTCTGCCGGTCGTTCGACTTTGAACTGCAAGCCACCGCCGACGACGACGGGTTCATCCTCTCCCTCGGCCCGCAGCACAGCTTCCCCATCGAAAGCCTGTTCCCGATGCTGCGGGCCGACAATGTCCATAACCTGCTGGAGCAGGCGATTCTGGCGGTGCCGATGTTCCAGTTGAGGTGGCGCTGGAACGCGACACGGGCACTGCTCGTCGCTCGCATGAAGAACGGCAAGAAGGTGCCGCCCGCGCTGCAGCGCTTCCGGTCGGACGACCTGATGACAGCTGTGTTCCCGAAGCTGACTGGGTGCCAGGAGAACATCATTGGCGACCACGTGCTGCCGGATCATCCGCTGGTCGAGCAGACGATGTACGACTGCTTGAACGAGGCCCTCGACATTGAAGGACTGCTGGAGGTGCTAGCCCGAGTGGAGCGCGGGGAGATCCAGTTCCTGGCCCGCGACACGCGCGAGCCGTCGCCGTTCTCGTATGAGCTGCTCAACGCGAACCCCTACGCATTCTTGGATGGCGGAGAAGTCCAAGAACGCCGCGCCCGGGCGGTGCAAACTCGACGGACATTGAGTGTCAACGATGTTCGCGACCTGGGGCACCTCAACCCCGAAGCGATCGCGCAGGTCGTCAGTGAGAGCCAGCCGGTCGTGCGCAACGCGGATGAGTTGCACGATGTGTTGCTGAGCCGGATCGTGCTGCCCGTCACTTTGGATTGGAGCGAGTTGTACGAGGAACTCAGCGTTGCCGGGCGGGCGGCCACGATCACGTTGCCGAATGGAAAGCCCGCCTGGGTCTCCGCCGAGCGCTGGCCGGCAGCTAAACTGGTCTACAAACAGGCGGTCTGTGTTCCACCGCTCTATGTGCCTTCGACAGTGCGGCAGAACTGGGAGGAGATCG
The DNA here is from genome assembly GCA_031419335.1 of Planctomycetota bacterium. Classification (GTDB taxonomy): domain Bacteria; phylum Planctomycetota; class Planctomycetia; order Planctomycetales; family Planctomycetaceae; genus TH-plancto1. The sequence goes on along the minus strand of JANOKO010001385.1, from coordinate 198 downwards.
AAGCCCTCGTCGCAACGATTCGCGGCTACGTCGAGTTCTCCGGCCCAGTGACGGCCAGCGAGATCGCCGCAGAGATGTCACTCGGCGAGTCGCAAGTGTTCGCGTCGCTCCAAGCGATCGAAGGCGAGGGGACGGTTCTCCGAGGACGGTTCCGGTCGGAAGGCGAGCGGGGTGGCGTCAGCCCCCCGAGGAGTTCGG
>JANOKO010001384.1:0-2043 GCA_031419335.1 Planctomycetota bacterium | reverse complement strand
GCGTCGGCCCCTCCACTCCCAAGAGCTTGATCGCCATTCCCCGACTGCCGTGCGCTGGTGGTCCCCCGCCTGTGCCGGGGGTGGAATCGGGAGTCACCAGGGTGGCCGCATTCGAGAACCGAACGAGTGCCGAATACGTCTGGCCCGGAGTGGTCAAGACCCCCTGTCGCAGGTTCTCCGCAACGCACGGCAGAACATCAAACGTGGCGGTGACGCACCCGTGGTCCTTTGCGTGGACACCCCGCAGGACTCGCTTGTCGCCGGGGTAGCGATGCTGCAACTGTTGGATCGTCAAGGCGACGATGTTCTGAATCTGCTTTGCTTCGTCGACGGGGATATTCTCAAGCATGGTCTGTGGCATCTGTGTCAGGGACTGAGCAAGGGGGAACGGTGTCGTTTCCAAGTCACAACGACTTCAGGTACTCCAGCAACTGGAGCCGCTCCACTGGAGTCAGCGTGGATCCATATTCGTGCCCGGCGTTCGAGTTGCCATCGGAGTCCGTGTCGAACACTGGCTGTCTGGGGTCGTCGATGAAACCCACCTGGACTGGGTCGTACTCTCGACTTCCGACATGGAATGGTTTCAGTCGCTGAACTGCGGGCTTGAGAAGTTCTGCCAGATTGGGCACCGACCCGTTGTGCAGATAGGGAGCCGTGGCCCAGATGCCATTGAGTGGTCGGGCCTTATAAGCGATCTGGACCGTCGCAGCGCTCAGCGTGGTGGTGGACTGTTCGAGGGCATTTTCGAGGCCCTCGGAAATCTCTGCACCGACGACGCTTTCCAGTTGGCTGACCGCCGCTTTCGCGCTCTCCAGGCTGCGCAGATCCACAACGATTCCACCAACGCTCTCCGTATTGGCATCGCTGCTCTTTTCGAACATGCGAAAACTGCCCCCGCCGACCTTCACTTTCAGACCTTCCAGGACATCCAAGGAGTCGAATCGACCGACGAGCTTCTTCTCCCCGACTTCGATGGTCGCGGTCATGCGATAACCCGGATTGAGTGCATCGATGGATTCCGTCGGATTCGGTGCGTTCGCAACCCCTGCCAACGTACTCTTAATCGTGGCAACACTGAGGTCCGGTTTGAGAATCACGCGCTCCACCACATGCTTGAGAATCACGCCGATCGGCTCGTTCTCGGCAAACCGTTCACGACCCAGTAGGGTTTTGCGTCGCCCCTGGAGGCGACCGGTCTTGGCCGTCCGTCCGAAGTTCCGAATCATGTTGAGGTCGGTCCCGACATTGGACATCTGGGCGATGACCTCGCGGTTAGGGGCCATGCGGTCGATCGGTTTGTGGCACTCGATGCAGTGGGCTTGAAACAGGAGTTCGCCCTTGTTTCGCTTGTCTGCATCGATCTGTCCCAGTTCCGCCGCAGGCCATTCGGGAGACCACAGCGATTTGAGAGACTTCTCAATCTGTATCAGGTTCGATTGGTTCACCGTCGACGCGTAGTGTCGAGGAATCAACTCGTGAGCGTTGATGTCGACGCTTCCGAAAACCCCCAGCACCTCGCCGGAATTCCGCCCAAGAGCCCCAACCTGCGTGGTTCCAAACAGAAACTGCCCCAGCGGAGTCTCCTTGTTCTCCGCAGCTCCGTTCCACTGCACCCGGTCATGCTGGGGGGCATCCCACAGGCAGGGGTAACTGACCGGAGCGTTTGCGGGCTTCACATTCCCTGGAATGCCCAGAAAGGAGACCGACACCTCGTTGAAGATTGCCCCGAAGGCGTCCACTCGTCCGGGACCGAATGGACTCTGTGGGTGTTGAGGCAGGTTGCGTTCGTTGTATCGCGCTCGCTGACCCGCGATCGACAGAACTGTGGCTCGTAACGCATTCTGGTCATCGACCGATGACCCTGGTAGCACTGCTGCGGCGAAGCGTGCGAACTTGGCATCGTCGTCCGCAGTCGCCAGGAGAGCTGCAGCCAGTTCTTTCTGGAACCGCTCAAAGTCGCCCATCGTTGGCCCCCCATCGATCAGATAGGCCGTGCCGTTGCGATTGATCTGGCTGGTATGACACGCCGCGCATGTCATCCCC
>JANOKO010001383.1:0-3282 GCA_031419335.1 Planctomycetota bacterium | reverse complement strand
GAACGGCGGTTGGTCGATTGGCCAACCGCGTTCGCCGCGTATGCGAGTCTCGACGCACGGGCCGAAGTGGAACGCGAAGCCTATCTCTCCACGTTCACGTTCGGGGAGGACTTCCGCAGACACCTCGACGCGACCGGCTCGACCAAGGGCTTTGATGGCGAGTGTGGAGCGGAGTTCATCTGGTTCGATATCGACCGGACGGACCTGGAAGCCGCTCGACGCGATGCCGCTGGGCTGTGCCTGTTCCTGACCGAACGCTACGCGCTCGACGATGACGGGTTGTTGGTGTTCTTCTCGGGAAGCAAGGGGTTCCATGTGGGGCTGCCGACTGCCCATTGGCAACCGACCGCTTCGGGGACGTTCCACGTCACGGCAAGGCGGCTGGCGGAAGCGTTGGCCGCTGAATGCGGAGTCGTCATCGACACGGGCGTGTACGACAAGGCGCGGGCGTTCCGCGCTCCGAACTCTCGGCACGGCAAGACGGGGCTTCACAAACGGTGGCTATCACTTCGGGAACTGACGCTGTTGAGTGTCGAGCGGATTCAATGGTTGGCACGGGAGCCGCTGGCGTTCGACGTGCCGACAGTCTCGACGCGGTGCGAACTCGCTGCCGGGGACTGGCAAGACGGTGCTCGACGGGTGGCGAGTGAAACCGAAGCGGCTCGGGAACGTCGAGCGGTGGCGAACGGATCGGCGAGTCTGAACCGGGCCACGCTCGACTTCATCCGCGACGGGGCCGGGAGCGGGGATCGTCATCGGCTGTTGTTCAGCGCGGCGGCGAACCTGGCCGAGTTCGGTTGTCCGGTCGGACTGGCTCACGAACTGCTGCGGGAAGCTGCTCTCGATTCGGGGCTGTCCCCCAGTGAGACGCGACGGCAGATCGACTGCGGGCTGAAACACAACCCGGCGGGACGGCAAGCGGCGAGTGTCTGCGATGGGGCATCGACCGCAACGCCCATCGCGTCCGCGAACCCTCCCCCCGTGACTTCCACGAAGGGCGGGACATTGTTCACTTCGGACATTCAAGGAAAGGGCTACTACGATGCCTGAACCCAGCAAGGCCAGATACCTCACCGGGGCCGATGCCCTGCACAACTGGCGGGAGGACGTGCTGTCGGGCAAGCCGCCGACGTTCTATCCGATCGGCGAGGGCGAGTTGTCACGCATCGAGATCGGGCCGGGGCTGGTGACACTGATCGGCGGAGCGCCGGGAGCGGGCAAGACAGCCTTCACGATGCAAGCTGTGATTGATGCCTTGCGACTGACGCCGACGCTGCGGGCCGTGGTCTGCAATATCGAGATGCCGCCGGGCGTGTTGCTCGACCGGCAGTTGGCTCGGTTGTCGGGGATCGACCTGACGACGATTCGCTATCGCCGACTGAGGGAAGAGCATGCCGAGCGCATCGACGCGGGGCTGAACACACTCGACGAACTGGCGGACCGGCTGGCGTTCGTCAGGCCACCGTTCGACCTGGCCAACGTGGCGGCTGTGGCGGATGAGTTCGACGCGGGGCTGATCGTCCTGGATTACATCCAGCGGATTCAACCGCCGGGCGAACATGGCGACAAGCGCGGCTCGGTCGATGCCACGATGAGTCATCTGCGGGCGTTCGCCGATGCGGGCGTGGCGGTTGTCGTCTTGTCGGCAGTGGGGCGCACGAAGGACAAGGCGGGCCGGTCGAGCTACTCGGGTGAGGGGCTGAACCTCGCATCGTTTCGAGAGTCGAGCGAACTGGAGTTCGGGGCCGATGATGCCTTCATCCTGACCCCGGACGACAAAGCCGAAGGGCATGTCATCTTGCGACATCTCAAGAGCCGCAACGGGGAATGCCGCGACCTGTACATGCGGTTCGACAAGCCGCGACAATCGTTCACGCCGGTCGACTCATCGCAGCCTTTCGAGCCGCCCCAGTGGGACGCGAATCGATGGGAGGGCAATCCATGACGAGCGAAACCAACGGACGCCCGCCCGTGTTGAAGGGCTGCTCGGTTCTCCCGCCGATGGAACCGGCAACACCTCGACCGACCTCGACCGCCAAGGCCAGCACGAAGCCGAATGGAACGCAGGCCACGGCGAACCGCTTCGGGGAACTGAATGCGTTCGTGGATTGTTCGATGGCGGACCTGTCACGGGCGGAGCTGGGAACCTGGTTGGTGCTGTGGCGAGACACCAAGGGCGGGACGGTGCGAACTTCGATGCAAGACGTGGCTCGACGGATCGGAGCGAGCAAGCGGGCTGTGGTGGGTGCCGTGGCCAGTCTGGAGAAACGGGGCTTGCTGATCGTGGTCTATCGGGGCGGAATGCGACGCGGGATGAACGTCTACCGGGTGAACTCGCAAGCAAAACCGACGGGCTGATGGGTGAAGTGGGCTTCACTGTCATGGGTGAAGTTTTCTGGCATCCGTGGGTGAAGCGTACTTCACATCTCCCATAAGGGACCATAAGAGTCACCTTTGTGGTGATAACAGAGAGACAAGAGATTACCCGCCCGTTCTCCGTCCCGTTCCCCTGGCGGTGGCGTGTGGGACAACTGATGTTGACGAAACGGAATCCCCTGTCATAGTGATGTCATGGCCAAAGTGACCTACGAACTGGAAGCGGTCGAACAACTGGCGGGGCTGCCGAATGTTGTGCTGGCTCGACTGGCCAATATCGTTCGGCGGTTGCAGAACTGGCCGAACGTGAGCGGAGCGAAACCGTTGCGGGGCGACTTGGCCGGGCATTACCGCATTCGCACCGGGGACTATCGAGTTCAGTTTCGGGTTGTCGGTGACGAAGTGATTATCGAACGCATCGGACACCGCGACGGCTTTTATGAGGATTGACCATGTTGGGACTGCAACGCATCGAAGTGGCGGGCAAGCGGTTTGTCTTGCTGGAAGAGTCGGACTATGAGCGGCTGTGTCGTGAAGCAGGCGAGGTGATGGCGGACGATGATGCCTTGCCGCCGTTGCCGCAACCGGACGCGAACGGTCGGTTTCCAGCTGTGGAGTACACCCGGATTTCGCTGGCTCGGAATCTGATTCAAGATCGCAAGGCAGCGGGGTTGAGTCAGGAACGCTTGGCGGAACTGGCGGGCGTTCGGCAAGAAACGATTTCGCGACTGGAATCCGGAAAGAATACGGCGATGCCGGGAACCGTGGCCAAGATTGACCGCGCCATCGTGGCGGCTCGCAAGCGTATGGCCAAGGCGAAGGGAAAGTGAGATGGGGAGCGTCTACAAGAAGACTGCGACGAAGCCGCTGCCGAAGGGGGCGGAACTGTTCACCAAGGCCGGGGAG
>JANOKO010001382.1:0-3019 GCA_031419335.1 Planctomycetota bacterium | reverse complement strand
TGCTTAAGCCGAAAGCGTTGGTCTCGCATCAATCGGATCCCTCTCGATATGCATTGCTGCATGGGGATTGGAGAGACTCTCGTGATCGCTGCGTGGTACGTTACGGGGAGCTGATCCCTACCATGGAACTCAGTGTTGGTGAACGTACACTGGTCCAGGGAGACTGGACAGCCAGTGTGACTGTCGGGGACCGGACATGGAGCCGTGGTGAGTGGAGTTGCTGCTGCTGGTACTCAGATCCGGAAGCCGATTTTTGCGAACTGAAGTGGGAACCGACCCCTGGAGTCACGGTCTATCGCCAGTTGTTGTGGTCACGCAATGAGCGATTTCTGTTCGTCGCCGATGAAGTGCGGGCACCGGGCCTGACGGGAGTCGCCATGGAGTCACGTCTTCCTCTCGCTCCGAGTTGGAATGCCCTGGCTGATGGGCGCAGTCGAGAATGCCAGCTGCATCAATCCGACTCGGTCGTTCGGCTGTACCCGATCTTCAGTGCTCAGGAGCGAGTTCGGAATACGGATGGTCAGTTGTCCTGCGATAATCAATCGATCCAGACGCGAATCACGGCCCCGAACGAGGGAGTGTATCGCGCCTTTGTGATCGACTGGGACAGGGGGCGTCGCCACTCCGCAGTCCAATGGGGTCCACTCTCTATCGCTGAAGAGACACAGCCTGTGCCATCACATCAGGCGTGTGGGGCGAGATGGCGGGTGGGGGACCAGTTGTGGATGGTGCTGCACCAGGCAGTCAAGGGCGACAGTGCTCGCTCGGCCCTGGGGCTACATTCGCATCGAGAAACGATCGTGACTCGAGTGTCTGACGGGAATTACAAGTCTCTGGTGGAAGTTGAATAGTCCGAGCCGGGTCGATTCTGACGTGATTCGATCTTCCGCCAATATCTGGTAAACTTCCGCTCCGCCGGACGACTCCCGTCCGGCGTTGCTCTTTCTGATTCAGGAACACGGCCCGATGAAGGTGTTGGTCATTGGACAAGGCGGACGCGAGCATGCTCTCGTCTGGAAGCTCAAACAGTCTCCCCAAGTGACCGAGGTCATCTGCTGCCCCGGGAATGCGGGCACCGCTCTGGATGCTCGCAACGTGGATATCGCCAGCACCGATATTGAAAAACTGGTGCGGTTCGCCCAGGCTGAAGGGGTGGCGCTGACTGTGGTCGGGCCGGAAGCTCCGCTGGTCGAGGGAGTCGTGGATGCCTTCAAGAAGGCGGGATTAACTGTCTTCGGGCCGACCAAGGCTGCAGCCCAACTTGAGGGGAGCAAGATCTTCTGCAAAGACATCCTGCGGAAGGCCAACGTCCCGACCGCCGAAGCGTGGGCCTTCTCTAATGCCCAGCAGGCGGTTTCGTTTCTCGAAGACCGCGAGGAATCGCCGTACGTGATCAAGGCGGATGGCCTGGCTGCGGGGAAAGGGGTCGTCATCGCGGCGAATCGCGAAGAGGCGAAAGCGGCCATTAAGCAGATCATGACGAAGAGGGAGTTCGGCGCGGCGGGGGACCGCATTCTGATTGAAGAGTGCCTGATCGGGGAAGAGATCAGCATCCTGGCGATCGTCGATGGGCGTACGATCATCCCGCTCGAACCCGCCCAGGATCACAAGCGGGCCTACGACAATGACGAAGGGCCGAATACCGGCGGCATGGGAGCCTACACCCCCGCTTCGTTCGCCACGCCGGAACTGATGGAAACGGTGATCGAAAAGATCCTGATCCCGACCGTTCACACGATGAAGAAACAGGGCTGCGAGTTCAGCGGCATCCTCTACGCGGGGATCATGCTCACAACCGCCGGGCCGAAGGTACTGGAATACAACGTCCGGATGGGCGACCCCGAAACCCAGCCGGTCCTGATGCGGCTCAAATCCGACCTGTTCGAACTGCTCTTCGCGGCTGCAGAAGGCCGACTCAAAGAATTCGACAATCTGGAGTGGGACACCCGCACGGCGGTTTGTGTCGTCATGGCAGCGGAGGGGTATCCCTATAAGTACACCAATGGGAAGGTCATTCGCGGGCTGGAGGCTGCGGCACAGCTGCCTGATGTGAAGGTATTCCACGCGGGGACCGACCAGCTTGGGAGCGATGCTGTGACACACGGAGGTCGCGTGCTGGGCGTGACAGCTCTCGGTGACGATGTGGCCGATGCCAAGCGCAAAGCCTACGAAGCCGTCAAGTGCATTCGTTGGGATGGGGCCTGGTGTCGCAAAGACATATCGGACAAGGCTCGGATGGGAGATGTGATTCGCCACGGGGGGATGAAACCCAGAGTGGTACTCACCGAGCCCGAAGAGCCGCAAGCGATCGATGTTGCTGATGAAACGGAGACGAGCGAACTCGGATGAATGCGGTGGCGGTTCCGCACTCACCCGCTAGCCACATTTCCACCCGTCCGCTATCTTTCGATGGCACGCTCTGCGTGTCCTTACTCGACACCCGCCAAGGCCCGACCCGATGCAGAAGATTCAGGTTTCAGGAACTGTTGTTGACCTCGATGGCGACGAGATGACGCGGATCATTTGGCAATTCATCAAGGACAAGCTGGTCCACCCGTACCTCGACCTCAATATCGAGTATTACGACCTCGGCATGGAGTCGCGTGACAAGACGAGTGACAAGATCACCGTAGACGCCGCGAACGCCATCAAGAAGCACGGCGTGGGGGTCAAGTGTGCCACCATCACTCCGGACGAGGCCCGCGTCAAGGAATTCAATCTGAAAGAGATGTGGAAGTCCCCCAACGGGACGATCCGTAACATTCTCGGCGGTGTGATCTTCCGCGAGCCGATCATCTGCCAGAACGTCCCGCGACTGGTGCCGGGCTGGACGAAGCCGATCATCGTCGGGCGACATGCGTTCGGCGATCAGTACAAGGCCACTGACTTCAAGTTCCCCGGCAAGGGGACGCTCTCCATCAAGTTCGTCGGTGACGATGGACAGGTGATCGAGAAGGAAGTCTACAAGGCTCCCGGCTCCGGCGTCGCGATGGCGATGTACAACCTGGATGACTCGATC
>JANOKO010001381.1:0-1295 GCA_031419335.1 Planctomycetota bacterium | reverse complement strand
CGGTGGTGTCGCTGCGCTCGACCACCGGCTATTGGCTGTGACCCTCCGGGGTCGGTCCACGAGTCTCTTACGGGGTCGTGGTCAGTCAATATCCTTCGTCGTATTGCGTCCGGAATCTCAGTCGCAGAGCGACGTGAGCTACGTCGGCGATGTCGCTCCGCCACTCGCATTTCTGCCACCACACTCCAGCAGGTGAACCACCCCGTGGACCCCGATTTCGACCCCGCCGACGAATCTCCTCTCGAAGAGGTCGAGCGGCCCCCGCTCTCGGCCAGCGAACCCATCTCTGTCACCGTCGAGGCCCGCGCCCACGGCTGGCGGGTCGACCACTATCTCGCCCGGCTCTACCCCAACTACAGCCGCGAGCTGTTTCAGAAGGCGATCGAGCAATCCTCGGTCCAGCTCAATGGCCTGCCGGTCAAAGCCTCCAAGCGAGTCCGGGTCAACGACCGGCTTTCGGTGCGTCTGCCAGAGATACCGGACAACACGCTTCAGCCGGAAGACCTGCCGATCGAGATCGTCTTCGAGGACGACTCGCTCGCCATCATCAACAAACCCGCCAACATGGTCACCCACCCTGGCACAGGGAACTTCAAGGGCACTCTCGCCGCAGCTGTGCAGTTCCACTTCGACAAGCTCAGCTCGGTCGCGGGACAGCTCCGACCGGGGATCGTGCATCGACTCGACCGCGACACGACGGGCGTCATCGTCATTGCCAAGGACAACGCGGTTCATAGCCGCCTGAGTTCTCAATTCGAACAGCGCGAGGTCAAGAAGGAATACCGCGCGATTGTGCGCGGGATGCTCTTGCGAGACTCCGACTACATTCGCACCTGGATCAAGGTGCATCCCAAGAGCCACGAGAAGATGCTCATCTGCGGTGAGGACGAACCGGGGGCTCGCGAGGCAGTCACGTTTTACCAAGTGCTGGAGCGATTTCGCGGCTTCACATATGTGCAGCTCCTCCCCGAGACAGGTCGCACGCATCAGTTGCGAATCCACATGCAGCACCTCAAATGTCCGGTCATCGCGGACCGATTGTACGCCGGTCACGAGCAGTTGACGCGAGGAGAACTGACGGCTCCCGAGACAATCGAAGGCGGAGATGATACCCTCATCAATCGGCAGGCACTGCATGCCTTTCGGCTTCAGATTCGGCACCCGGTCACTGACCGACCGCTGGTGTTTGAGGCCGAACTTCCCCCCGACATGCAGCTGACTCTGGAAGCCCTGCGGACCTATCGAAAGCTGAGCGGATGAAACTGGCGAAAGTGCGATTGGCGGACGGCAAGGTC
>JANOKO010001380.1:0-1926 GCA_031419335.1 Planctomycetota bacterium | reverse complement strand
TCTTGTCGAGGGTAATGTTCGGAACCTTGAAGTCGGGTAAGCTGGGGTCGCCGGGGGCACTAAATGGGACGTACGATGGCCCCAGATACGCCGACCCGAACGCGAAGACATCGACGCCGTCCCGACCCGGATCAGTCATCGAGATGTAGTTCGGCATCCCATTTTGACGCTGCTCGCGACACTTGGCCACAACCGAAGGACACGCCGGGTAGTCATTGACCGTGTCGACTGGCGATTTCGGATCGCGGGCTGCCAGAAACTTTTTGTGGCCACCGCCGTGGTCCGCGAATGTGTGCGAGATCGACCGTATGACGCTGTATTTGTCGGCGCACTTGGCATGCAGCGGCATCAGTTCGCAGACATCCAGGCCCGGCACATTCGTGTGGACCGGCGTGAATGCCCCTCGGTACTCAGCCGGTGCCTCGGGCTTCATGTCATACATATCGAGGTGCGGTGGGCCTCCCGGTAGCCACACGAAGATCACCGACGTATCGTCCTTCTTCCCGGTCCCGTCCGCACTTTGAGCCTGGAGCCGCAGCAGATCAGCTAACCCCAGACCGCCCAGCCCCAGGGCTCCCGCCTGCAAAAACGACCGCCGACTGAGCGGCCCGGAGCATGCGGCGACGGGACTGGCCAGAGGTGGAGTGCGGTGACGTGACATGGAGACCCCTGTGAATCGTGGTTCAGCACTTCGGGGAGTGCTGAATCGGCTCTATGACCCCGTATTGTACCTAACCGATTCACACGGATCAATCGGCATTGATTGAACCACAGCTTGATTCGAACTAATGTGGATCGCGACTTACAGGTCGTACGGGGCCATTGTTTTGGGGGTCGCGGTATCGGTCAGTTCTGAACCCAGCCCGCATTCGCCGCACAATCGCGCCGAACGTTGCAAACTTCCAACACAGATGACTTGTATTCTCCACGAGTCCAGGTACGTCAAGCTACGGTTACTCTGACGGTTTGACAGTCTGCAGGCTCAAAACTCGGGAGCCTACGCCCTCCTTGTGACATCGCTCATGCTCCAAACACTTCCTCAGTTTCAGGTCTCCGAAACCAAGCCCTGCTTGGCGGCGGACAGCCACACTCCTGACAATCGGCAATCCTGTCTGGTCCGCATTTACCCAGCGGGCGTCACTGGCAGTTTGATCCCACTGACATTTCGTCGTATTACAATCGGTCGTGGTCAAGACTGCACCATCGAAGTCAACGATGACTTCATGTCGCGGACCCATGCCATCTTGGAAATGACCGACTCCGGATACATGCTGTCCGACTGCAACAGTCGCAATGGCACATTTGTGAACGACGTACGAGTGTCTTCGCAAACCTTGCGGCCAGGCGATCAACTCCGCTTGGGAAATCACATCTACAAGTTTTTGTCCGCCGACCACGTAGAGGCACTCTATCATGAAGCTGTCTACGAGATGATGACCGTCGACGCGCTGACCGGAGTTTACAACCGGAGGTACTTCGAGGATGCCTTCCGGCGGGAAGTTTTGAGATCACAGCGTCATGGCCGTTCATTGTCACTGTTGATGTTCGACATCGATCTGTTTAAATCGATCAACGATGTGCATGGTCATCTGATCGGTGACGAAATCTTGAAGGCGCTGTGTACTCGCGTTCGTTCTCGAATTCGAGGCGACGAGATCGTCGCCCGAGTCGGGGGAGAAGAGTTCGCCGTAGTTCTCGTTGAAACGACCAAAGAGAATTCTCGCAAAATTGCCGATACTCTCTGTGAATTGATCGGATCCCAACCACTACTCCCCAGTATTGCCAGCTTGCGTGTGACCATCAGTATCGGGGGAGTCTTCACCAACGGACTGGAGCCGTTGTCCGATCAGGACCTGATCTCCCGGGCCGATCAGCAAATGTACCTGGCTAAGGCTTCGGGACGGAATTGCGTCCGGTTTGATTAAA
>JANOKO010001379.1:0-1128 GCA_031419335.1 Planctomycetota bacterium | reverse complement strand
CTCCAAGGATCCTGCTGAGATTGATCACTCTTCCAAGATCTCCACTTGGCATCGCACCATCCTTCAGAAAATTGCCTTCGTTCATGAGGTCGAAGCATGTGACTTTGCACCGCTCAGTGCTGCTGCAAAATCTATTCATATACTCTTGTAATGCCTCGACTATCGATTGACCAGGTGACGCAAACAGCCATGAAGAGACATTGGACTCCAAATGCTGCCATCGCGCAGCTGGGATTCGTTCATCGTGATACAGATTGTGCAGGACATATTCCCAAGCCTCATCCCCGCGTACTCGGTTCCATTCATTGAGGATGCTTTGACGCATCCCGTCGCTCATCTTCGTGTTCGGTGGCATCATCTGGTCCCGCAGTAAAGGTGTTGCACCATTCTTAACGCTCTCGGCATGTTTCACAAGTCAAACAGAACGCCGATCCGCGAAGCTCTGCTTCTCCGGGCACAATGCGAGTAGCCCAGCCCTATTTCGCCCTTGCAGGGCTGAGAAAGTTACGACAACTCCGAGTCCTGGTGCGGCGCTCCCATGGGTTGCTCTGCCCGAGGCAGATATGTGGCTGCCCCGTTGGGGCTGAGGAGAGGGCTTGGCGATGAACACGTCGGGTGATGCGTGAATTCTCCTGTGACAGGCTAGACTGAGTGCGGGGAGTTATCGAGACTACACGCGACCGCGGACTCAATGACATCATTCTTGGTTCGAAGTGCCAGCCGCTCCGCGACTGAGATTTCGAGAGTCTCTGGCCCCTTCCTTATGCCCCGCCGGTCTCGAACTCGTGGTGGTCGGGAGTCGCTGATGAGGTTCGGAATCTCCTGCCGATAATCTGCTAGCACCGACAGATAATACTTCTTAGAGCGTGCGATAGTCCGACATGTGGAAACCTATCATTATCGTTAACATCTCACTGAGCGACAACTGCCCCGGACGCTTCCGCCGCTGCTCTCCGTCCGCGACCGCCAGACCGCCTCGAAGGCGTTGCAGAAGTCGTCGACCGTGCAGTACAGTGCATCCCCATACATGGGTATCTCCTCCGTGTTCCTCGGAACTTTAAGCAACGGGGGAGATACCTTTTTTGCCCAAACCCTCCAAGATCAAGTGGCTTATCCCGAACTCAGGTT
>JANOKO010001378.1:0-5507 GCA_031419335.1 Planctomycetota bacterium | reverse complement strand
GCGAATGAACTGCGAGAGGGTCAGGGGTACTCGACGCCGGGTAGCGAGCCCCCGCGACCGACGGCGTTTCGGCCACCATTGTATCCACTGTTGCTCGTGCTTGGTCAGATGACGACCGTGGGCCAGCCTCGTAGCGGTCGGAAGCTGAACCAATCGTGCCCCATCATACCCGAAGGCTGATCGTCGCGAGACGGTGCGGGGGAAATCTCTTCGGAGGCAGAGCGAGCGAGTTGCCGCTGCGGCAGCGTCGTGTGTGCGTCACGAAAATCGGCACTCCCTGACAAATCCGTTCCGAGACGGCTCGTTCCGTGGTTCCACAAGCTGTTTGTTGATTGGGGAGTACACCTCGATCGCGAGTGATCCAGTGCCCAGACAAACGATGAACCCATGTGGTGGAATGAACGGCCTACTTTTCGGATTCACACACGGCATTGAAGTTGATCAGCCATTGGCGGTTCGCGGGAGTCCCACAGCCCGATACACTGGGGGACGACATTCTCCCTTGCCAGATCGCCACCTTGAGAGTCTCGTGTCTGCTCGCTTTCCGACATCTCCGCGATTCTGGTGGCTCGGCCTGATCGGGCTGGCTGTGGTGTTGCGGCTGGGAGTGATGGTCGCTCGCCCAGGGCAACTGACGACCGATCGGGATTTGTATCTGGGTCTCGCGAATGAACTGCGAGAGGGTCAGGGGTACTCGACGCCGGGTAGCGAGCCCCCGCGACCGACGGCGTTTCGGCCACCATTGTATCCACTGTTGCTCGTGCTGACTCGGGGGAACCCGGTCGGGATTGCGGTGCTGCATCTGGCATTGTCCACGGGGATGGTGCTGGCCACGGGGGCAGCAGCCCAGAGAATCGCTGGTGGTTCCCATGCGACCCCGGGCCTGATGGCGGGAGTGATCGTCGCATGCGATCCCATGCTGCTGCTGTACAGCGGTCAGCCGATGACAGAGACGCTGTGTGCTGGTCTGAGCGCGGTGCTGTTGTGGTGGATCGTCCGTTCGGATCAATCGCATCGCATGGCGATTGGCGAGGGTCTGATCTGGGGATTATGCCTGTTGGCGAGGCCGACGTATGCCGCAGCGCTGGGACTGTATGGACTCGGTTTGATCATGGTCAAACGACGAGTGGTTCCGGCACTTGGGGAGCCATCGCCGACAATCCCTCGCTGGCGCGCCGGGCTAGTGACGATCAGTGTCGCGCTCGCCGTCACCTCTCCTTGGGTGATTCGCAACTGGGTGGTCATCGGCCAGCCGATCATCACCACCACACACGGGGGGTATACTCTCTGGTTGGCCAACAATCCGGTGTACTATGCCGAGGTGGTCGAGGGCGAGGATTCAGCCTGGAACGGAGAAAGCCTCCATCGCTGGCAGACCTCGACCAATGCCGAAATGGATCGCCTGCAGATTCACGGAGAGGTCGCTCGTGACGAGTGGCAGGCTGATCGCGCCAAATGGTTCATCACCGACCACCCGTGGCGATTTGTGCGGGCCTGCCTCTATCGTGCCACGAGATTCTGGTCGATCTTCCCCGGTCGTTCTGCCGACACGGGGGTGCCTCAGCCGATGCTGTGGATCATTGCCGTGGGCTATGCGGCGGTTTGGGCAGGAGGAGTGGTCGCCTGCGTTCGGTTGATTCGCAAGCGGTCGAATGGACAAATCTCCGGAGAGCTGCTTTGGCCGATGGGGGCTCTGATCCTCGGATTCTTCGTCGTACATCTGGTCTATTGGACCGATGTCCGAATGCGGGCTCCGATCATGCCAGCAGTGGCCGTGTTGGTGGCTGTCGGTCTGCGAGGCCGAGCGGCGATCAGGCCGACTGAACTGCAACGCGAGTGAAACCGGGGGCGTCGTCTGCTCCCCAGTCAGGCTTCCTGAGTTGCCAGGGCTTATCATCGGCAATTCCAGCCGCTGGATGAGCCGAGTAGACTCTGCCGATTCGGAAGCGTGCCATCACGCGACACCCCGTCGAATCTCTTTTCCGACAGCACCATCATGACCAACGACAAGTCACGACGCGGCATTATTTTGGCGGGTGGTAGCGGGACGCGACTCTACCCGGCCACAATTGTTGTCAGTAAGCAGTTATTGCCGGTTTATGATAAGCCTATGATTTACTACCCGCTGTCCACGCTGATGTTGGCCGGGATTCGAGAGATTCTGGTGATCAGTACTCCGCACGACTTGCCATTGTTTGAGCGATTGTTCGGGGATGGGAAGCAGTGGGGTGTGGAGTTCAAGTACGCCGCCCAGCCGAAACCGGAAGGACTCGCCCAAGCCTTCCACATTGGGGCCGAATTCGTCAAGGATCGCCCGTCAGCGCTGATCCTCGGTGACAATATCTTTTACGGGCACCAGTTATCGCAGAGTCTCCAAGAGGTCAGTGCTCAGACTCGCGGGGCCACCGTGTTCGCTTACCACGTCCGCGATCCCCAGAGGTACGGTGTTGTCGAGATGGATGCGAGCGGCCAAGCGATCAGCATCGAAGAAAAGCCGCAGGTTCCCAAATCACACCTAGCTGTGACTGGATTGTACTTCTATGACGAGCAAGTGGTCGAATTCGCACACCAGATCAAGCCCTCGCCACGCGGGGAATTGGAAATCACCGATGTGAACCGACTGTACCTCGAACAGGGGACTCTGTCTGTGGAAACACTGGGCCGTGGTTCCGCGTGGCTCGACACCGGGACACATGAATCCTTGGTTGACGCAACGCAATTCGTGTCGGTCTTGGAGCAACGTCAAGGACTGAAGATCGCTTGCCCCGAAGAAATCGCCTGGCGCATGGGGTACATCCCCGACAAGCAACTGGCGAGTTTGGCACAAGTCCTGAAGCACAGCACGTATGGGCAATATTTGATGGGGCTGCTGAAGTAGACATGCAGAGAGCCACCTGCCAAAGGGGATCCAACTGAATACCTCCAATCCCTGAACAGCTGACCGTTCCGATTGGTTTGCTCGTTGTTGGACATGGAGACGGCTGGGTGCTGCGGGCAGATCACGTTCCGCACGCCGGAGTTCTCAGAAACTCCAGAATCTCCTCAGTTTACACCAGATGGCCATACGATAATGAGGGTGCGAACTAAGCGCAGGGTCCGTCCTGCGCACTGCTCGCCGAGTGGAGCGGTGGCCTCTGACTCGAGAGTGCGGGCTTCACGGAGGAATCTGGTCCCCATGCTGACATTGCTCTATCAGCGGCATGGCCGATGGCTTCTCGTTCTGGCGGCGCTGGCGTTTCCCGTCCTGGCTTGGCAGGGGGAAACGATTCCGTCGAACAATGACATCGAGACATGGCTTCCCTTGGAGTCGGAAGTCCGCTCCACCTATGAGATGTTCAAACAGGAGTTCGGGGCGGAAGAAGTCATTCTCGTGGGCTTGCCGAATTTGAAGCCCGACGATCCGCTGGTCGAATCGGTTGCGGAACGCCTGAGCCAACTTCCGGGAATACGGCACTGCTGGTCTCCACAGCGATTCAGGCAGGCCATGCGAGACTTGAGTGTTCCGGATGATAAAATTGAGCAACGTCTATCCGGGCTGACCATCGCCAAAGACAAGCGGATGCTGGGGCTGGTGGCATTGCTTTCGCCGAGCGGACTCGCGGATCGCGGGGGGACAGTCCGGGATGTGGAACAAGTCCTCGACTATTGCCAGTTGCGTGGCGACGAAGTCCTTCTGACCGGTGGCCCAGTGGTGGTGGCCGAGTTGGATCGTCTGGGAGGAGTCAAGAATAACCGAGGGTTCTTTCTCTGCACACTGCTCATCACGTCTGCACTGCTCTATTACTGCATTCGCGAGGTGCGGCTCACGCTGGGCGTGTTACTGATCACGGTCTTCGCGATTGAGGCCACCAATGCAATTGTCCATTGGCTGGGCGGGGAGATGAATTTTGTCATGGCCGCACTGCCCGTCATGACGATGGTGTTCACGCTTTCGATCGCCGTCCATTTTATTAACTACTATAAGAACGCCCTGGGGCAACCGGACCCACTGGTTCACTCGTTGCAGAATGCCTGGAGGCCCGTCGCGCTCTCGGCCCTCTCTACATTCATCGGGCTGGTGTCCTTGATGACGAGTACCATTGGACCCGTCTGGTGGTTTGGACTCGCGGGAGCGGTCGGAGCCTTGGTTTCATTTGTCTGTGCGTTAGGACTCACACCCGCCTTGTTGATTCTCTGGCCCGATGCGATTCACCGGACGGAAACTCGATCGAATACATCCCTCCTCCGCTGGGCTCATGTAGTGATCCGGAACCCGTGGAAGATGAATGCCATCATCGGGTGCATTGTCGCTGTTTGCGGGGTGGGACTGATGTCTCTCACCTGTCGCATCGACCCTTTGGACTTTCTGCCCAAAGGCAGCCCAGTCGTACAGGACTTAAATGAATTAGAGAAACGTCTGACAAGCATTGATTCGATCGAAGCGATCGTCGATTTCCAGACCTCGGATGCACCGTTTATGGAGAAGCTTGACCGAGTCCGCGACATTGAGGCGCGATTGGCAGCGCATGCCAACGTCACTCATACCATGTCGATCGCCAGCTTCTTCCCCGATGAAATCCCAGAAGGCATGATGGGATCGGCCCGCATGTTCTCCAAAGCCCTGGAAAGCAAACACCGTTCTGATTTCCTGTCTCCAGGCGAACGCTACTGGCGAGTTTCGTGTCGCATTGCCCGCGAAGATTCTTCCCAAAAAGGCAAGACGTTCGCAGATCTCCAGAAACTCATCTCGAACGAACCGCATGTCATTCTGACCGGGATTGCACCGCTGATTGAACAGGCTCAGCGGACGATTTTTGGAGGGTTTTGGGAAAGTCTTTCGTCGTCATTTCTGCTGATCACCATTATGTTTTTGATCTCACTGCGTTCTCTCGGGCTGTCGTTGTGGGGGATGATCCCCAATGTCTCTCCGATTATCTTGGTCTTTGGAGTCATTGGTTGGGCGGGAGTGGCTGTCGATGTCGGGATCATGATGACGGCCAGCATTGCACTGGGTATGGTGGTCGATGGAACCTTCCACATGCTGATCGCCTTTCAGACCGCTCGCAAAGCGGGACACTCTTCACGGACATCTGCCTATCAAGCCTTGATTCGCACGGGAAAGCCCATCTGCGAAGCAGCGATGATTGCGAGTGTTGGAATGGGAGCCCTGCTACTCAGTAGCTTCTCGCCGACGGCGCGGTTCGGAATGATGATGGCTGCGATCCTCATGTCGTCGATCTGGGCGGGACTCCTGCAATTGCCAGCGATTCTGGCGCTGTTGCCGGGTCACCGACGACGCCAGGCTCGAACTCTGGTGATTCCGGATCTCCCGGAAGAGATCGTTGAAACACAGAGCCAACGACAGGCCGCGTAACCGTGTGCATGTGCTGGAGGACGCTGTTTGAGTGTCCCTCCCGCGAATGCGCGGACGGCGTCCCCACCATCGGGTTAGCAGGGGCGGAACAGCATGGCTGGCATGGGCCGCACCGCACGGATGATCGGTCGAAACTCCATCTGATCCAGTACAT
>JANOKO010001377.1:0-7020 GCA_031419335.1 Planctomycetota bacterium | reverse complement strand
GGAAGACACGCGAAACGACTCGCTTGGAATATCACCAGAGCTTTATCGAGGGAGCGTGGCCCTTCGCTCGAGAGATGCGGTATTACCGAGGTCGCGAACTGGTGGGTGTCGGGTTGCTCGATCTCGTTCCGACGGCGACATCCAGCGTCTACTTCTACCATGCTCCCGACTGGCGGCCTGACAATCCCGGTACGTTCTCTTTGCTCCAAGAGATTGCCCTGGCCCAGCAACTTGGGAAGCAGCACCTGTACCTCGGATACTGGATCCCCGAGAACCGCTCGATGGCCTACAAAGCATCCTTCCGTCCGCATGAATTGCTGACCAGCTATCCGTCTGACGACGACATCCCGCTCTGGCAGGCAACTGCGACCCCCAGCTTGTGAGCCGCCTCACGCACGGCTCGTTTTCCGGCGTGAATGTCAATCATCGGCGCTGGCGGTGGGCGGAGCGGGGAGTTCGCCGCTGGCCCTTGCGGCGAGAATTTGGCCTTTGAGTTCGGCCAAGGCTGCGGGATTCTCTTCCAGGTAAGTGCGGGCCTTTTCGCGGCCCTGGCCGATTTTCTTGTCACCGTGGACGTACCACGAGCCACTCTTGTTGACAAACCCGGCCAGGACCGCCATGTCGAGAACATCGCCTTCCAGGCTGATCCCGCGGCTGCCGAGCATGTCGAATTCGGCCACGCGGAATGGGGGGGCGACCTTGTTCTTGACGACTTTGACCTTCATGCGGATGCCAATCGGCTGATCCCCGTCGTTGAGTGTGGCAATCTTGCGGACATCCGCCCGGCATGAGGCATAGAACTTGAGGGCCCGTCCGCCCGGAGTCGTCTCTGGGCTGCCGAACATGACACCGATTTTTTCGCGAATCTGATTGATGAAGATCACACAGGTCTTGGCCTTGGCGATCACGCCGGTCAGCTTGCGCATGGCCTGACTCATCATCCGGGCTTGCAGGCCGATATGCTTGTCGCCGATTTCACCATCGAGTTCCGCCTTGGGTACGAGAGCGGCGACCGAGTCGATCACGATCACATCGACCGCATTCGACTTGATCAGCATCTCGGCGATTTGCAGGGCCTCTTCCCCGTGGCTGGGCTGGCTCACGAGCAGCTCTTCGATGTTGACGCCCAGCCGCTTGGCCCACCCCGGGTCGAGAGCATGTTCCGCATCGATGAAGGCCGCGATCCCCCCCGTCTTCTGAGCGTTGGCAATGACATGCAGGGCCAGCGTCGTCTTGCCGCTCGACTCCGGTCCAAACAGTTCAATGATCCGTCCTCGCGGGAATCCGCTCGATCCCAAAGCCAAGTCGAGCGACAGCGACCCCGTCGAGATCCCCTCGATCGCCACATGCGACGGATCAGAAAGCCGCATAATCGAGCCGGTGCCGAACGCCTTTTCAATCTGCCCGAGGGCATTATTCAGGAGCGGATTCTCGCTCTTCTTTTCGGAAGCTGCTTCGCGCGAGGCTTTGGCCTTGGCCATATTTCGGTCCTTGAGAGAGGTTCGTCGGGAAGTGAATCCGGTAGGCGAATGCCAAGCGGAAAGGGGATGACAGCCCCTGTCCCTGCTCATCCTGAGCAAAACACACGGTAGTGAACGGGTGATTAGTACCCGATTGTCGACGGAAATGCAACCACGAAAACGGGATCAATTACCAATGAGTCTACCCGAATTGTGTGGCAAGCTGGGTTCCAGCCAATGACTCAGGATTCTCCACGGAGACGATGGAGAGTGGCGTGGATAACTCAGGGAGCTGGTATCGATCAGCGATGACTTTTATTCTTGATGAGTGCTGGCAAACGATGAGACAGTCCTCTGGTCCTCCACGGGGCGAGATTCCTGCCGAGCTGCGGTCTGGGGGCGACGTTCTCCCCGCCAGCGTCTCCGCAGGATCTTCGCTCAGGAGTATCAGCGATTCACCCCCACCTCGGAAGCCCTGCCCAAGAAGCCCAACGTTGCGAAGAACAACAAGCAGGCGGCTACGGTGCAGTAGTGGTGGGGCCGGTGAGGGGTGATGATTCTGCATAGCCCAAGTCCCATTTCGAATCTGATGGCCGCTAGGAACTCAAAAAGACTCAAGCTGGAGGCAAGACTCTTTTTGCGTCTATTTGAGTATTGTGCGGCCCGTCCCTCGGGATGGGTCTGCGAACAGAAACGACTCGCCACCCCTATGTCATCGACATCCACTTCCCCAGGATGAGACTTGGGATCACGAGACACGCTGTCGCGGCTGCGTAGTTCATGCCGGGGTCGCCGAGCTTGAAGTAGATGCATGTGGCATCGAGCATGATGACCGACAGCAGCATCATGCGGACACCGGCCTGCACGTATTGCGGCTCGGGAAACTGGAGCGCCAGTAGAATGCGGCGGTTGATGGTCAGGGCAATCATCCCCAGCACCAGCAGCACCATCTTGGGGTCGCGGACGCCTCCACCTCCCGCGAAGAAGCCAAACCGGGTGGTCTCTCCGCTGATCCAGATGGCCAGTCCGACGAGGCCCAGATTGATGACCACAGCACCCCAGACGAGCATCAACCGCTTCGAGGCCACCGCTTCGGTCCGGGCGAACCATGTCACGCCGACAATGTAGACACCCAGGCTCGCCGCCACCCACCACTGCGGGAATTGCCACGCCGAGGCGAATCGCTCCCCGGCGGTACTCGCCCCAAGGATCACGTTCAGCGACCGGCACGCACCCATGAAGAGCGGCCCGATTGGAGTCTTCTTCAACACCCCGTCATACAGAAAAATGCACGCTGTTAACATCCCCGCGACGGCCAGACTTCTCCACCCCGCAGCTGCGGCACAGGCCAGTCCGAGAAGGGTCAGCAGGCTGGCGAACGTGATCGCGGACTGGAGTGAGACGCGCCCCGAGGGGATCGGGCGTTTCGGGCGTTCCTGGGCGTCTTGCTCCCGATCGAAGATATCGTTCCATACCATGCCCGATAAGTACAACCCCGCCGAGGCTCCCAGTAACAAGACCAGAGGGTACGGAGATTCCACGTTCGACCGCGTCAGCAGATATCCGAGCATGATGTCGGCCAGCGCCGTGAACACAGCGGGGAGACGACACAGTTGACAGTACGCACGAAGGGTGGACATGAATGGAGAATCAGTGAAAACAAGGGGGAAGGATGAAATCCATAACAGAACTGTCCCGCTGATAAAGCATGGCTACCCCGAGAGAACCGGACCATTTTTTCCCACCCCAAATCTGAACACCACCTTCTTCCCGGCATAAACCATGCCGAAAGACCTGATCGCTGAGACTTGGTGGCCGAAAATGACAACAGCCAGCCTTTCGGCTGGCTGAACAAAGCACCAGACGGCTTGTCATCGCCAATTGTCTGGTGCTTGCTCGGTGGCTCGAAGTCCACCTGAGTCTCACAAGCCCCTTGCGGGGAACACCAGAATCATCGGCAGTTGTTCGTGAAAAATCAAGTTCTGATCATGATGTGGGACAAAATCGCCTCTCTCATCGCTGCAATGTCTGCTCCACTCGCCACTTGAGTTGCATACAACCGCTTCCCGGTGTTCGGACACTTTCCGACCTTTGCCCGATCCAGTCGAAAAAGAGCCACCGTCGTAATGCAGTCACATTTGAACCACCAGTCATGTTGGGGGAGAAATGACGGCAGGTGCAGGAGCTTGCAATTCCACGGCTCAATCGGCTCTGGAGGCGTTCCGGACAGAGGTACTACGGTACATAGGTTTTTGTGCTTCCGTGATACGACGACCACGGGGCGTGTCTTCACCATCTCTGGTTCTTTTTGGTGGCTGAAGTCGCAGTAGAGAATCTCTCCAAATCGAGGATGATAGTTCAGTGGCACGTCATCTTCCTTGAACGGCTGGGTAATTCCGGTTGAAACGAGTTCCGTTTCGCATTTCAATGTACGCTCGTTTGTTTCAAACGTCGCTCCCAGAAGAACACCACGTTGCCCAGCAGAATCAGTCCGATCATCACCAAGTGGGCGATCGACTGCGGCCCCATGCGATTGCGGGCGTCGCCGAAACGCGGGTCGTCGGGGTTGTCCGTCAGATATTTGTCGACGACCAGTTGCTCGTACTCGGCTGCTCCCTTGATCCCGACCAGCAACCCGCCGAGTTGCTCCGGGATGTACGGGAACAGCAGCGGGGCCTGGACCCCCGTGCAACCGCCGACGAGCTTCATCTTCTGCTGGTACGGCGAGACCGCGTACTGCACCCACTCCTTCGTGCCGGGATAGGAACCGCTGACGTTCACGATCAGCTTCATGTCCTGCACGCTCTTCACATCGCGGCACATCGGAATCTGGTCGATATTGATGCCCCGCGCATCGGTCGTGTACAGCCCGCGCAGGTTGGTGATGATGACCTTGATGACCCCCTCGTTACCGGATTTGAACCCGAGGTTCACGTAGTCATCGCCGTACACCAGATCGGGGTAGTCGGGGCGAATGACCTCCTCGATCGTCTTGTCGATCATCTGTGGACCAAGCGGCAACAGCGTGATGAAATACAGTTTGACTTTCTTCGCCGCACACTGCTTGGCGAACGACTTCGCCATCGGACTGAGTTCCCCCTCCGTCGAGGGGTCGTAGTCCCAGGCCAACAGCACTTTGTCGCCGGGCTGGAGCTTCTCGATCTCGTTGAACACGTCCTGCGAGAACTGGCCCGGTGTCTCCGCAAACTTCCACTGCAGCAACGTCGGCACCGCCACCGCCACTGCCATCAGCAGGAAGATCCAGCGGCGATCGAGAGTTTGCAGAAAGTGGAGCATGAGAAGATCGTTGAGCGTTTAGAGTTGAGCGACCGGAACAAACACCGTTTGGCCGCGACGCGAAGGCTTTGCGCAGCGGAGCGCTGTGCGACTCAGTCATCCGACCCCAGATACGACCGGTCGATCCCCAGCAGCACTTTGAGACTGGTCGACGCGATCCCCAGAGCGATGCCGATCATGATGGCCCGGTTGCCCGCGGTGTTGAAGACACTCATCACGAAGGCGTAGATGCGGTCCATCCCCAGCAGCGATCCATCCGGTAGAGAAACTTGGACGTACCCGGCGAACATCGTCGCTCGGAACAGAATGATGAGCGCGGTGCCCAGCAGCAGCGTGGCCTCCAGGTTTTTAGCCCGAAAGGCCCGGAAGGCTGCCGATGCCACGTAGAACGCAAGTAGAGCAAACGTAGTCGTCATCAGCGGTTGCAGCACCCAAGTGTACATCCAGTCGAACGGCGTGCCCCCTTCGGCATAGTCCCCCGACCACGGGTAGAGGGCCGTGTGCGACTGCACATACAAATCGCCCACCGCCCGCCGCCACGCATACTGCGCCCGAGCGTCGGCCATCAGCCAATCCCGCTGTTCGCGTGCTAGCGGACCAGCTTTCAGCAGCTCGATGCACAGGGCTTTGTTGCGATCACCGATCGTCGGGAGTTGCTCGACGAACGACTCCACGACACCCATGCGCGGAGCCGAGAGGCTTGCATTCTGAAGACTTACGATCAGCGCCGAAGCGGTCATCTCAGGGCTGTTTTGGAAGGCCAGAAGTAAGCCCTTCTGGTCCTCGGTCATCGGCACTAATGTTCCGGTCGCGGGGAGGTCGCGTTGGAGGTCGGCCACACCGGCGGCCTGCTCGGCCAACAGCTCGCAACTGGACTTACTCCCCGGCTTCGGTGCCCCAGTACCTTCCAGAACCTGGATGAACAGGTCCATCTGCCACAGGCCGTTGCAGTACCGGTCGAACGCTGTCTGCTGCGACTCGGTGAGCGCGGGGCCATGCGACTCAATCTCCTTCCGCAGGGCCAGTCGCGACGGTTCATTGAGCGGCTTGGCGAGCGGGTAGAGGCACGCCGACCGGGACAATTGATCGCGGAGGTCGGGCGAGATCGGGCCGGTGACTTGCAGTCCGTCAACACCGGCCGCCACCACTCCCCTCAGCGTCTCTGGAACACGGAATGTCGCGGGGGGAGGCGTTTTGATCTGATGGACTGTACTTGAGGCAGCTACCAATTGATTCAAGGCCATCCAGACTTCGGGGGCTTGCTTGGCAGAGGGGAACTGACTTCGAAGCGCACTCTCATCGGCGAGCGACATCACCCCGCGAAAGGCCAGCTTCTGATGATCGGCCAAGTGCCGCACCTTGCCTCGCAACGCCACCGGCGGCTGGGCGATTTCGCTCAGCTTCTCGCACGCACAGCGCCACGCCAGTTGGTCGTCGAAACCGTCCAGCGTCTCCGCCTGCGACCCGTCGACCCAGCCTCGGAAGTACAACTTCCCATCGGCGAGTCGTAGCTGCCGCTGTATCGGAGCGGGGATGACGGTCGCGGTGTGCGTGTCTCGCAGTTGGCCCGTGACGGAGAACTCGGGCATCCACTCCAGCGGGAAATGCACGACCGATTCGCCGTGAAACTCGGTGCTGGGGGAGGGCTTGCTGCCGATCTTGAACAGTCCCAGGAACAGCATCAGCAGGAACACACCCAGCGTGACCGCTGAGAAGCCCCAGCCCTTTTTGCGGTCGCTGATCGTCTTGAGGTGGACCTTGAACAGGTTGCCACCGCCGAGGATGAATGCGATCGCCGCCAGGATATCGAACCAGATTGACGCCTGTTCCCCCCACGACTCGAACGCGGGAATGAAGAACGCCACGACCAGCACGATGCCGCCGAGCGCCGTAATCAGCAGGGGAATCGTGCGCTTCATGGAGGGGGGATTCGTCCGCGATTCGAGGTTCTTCAGCCAGAGATTGTGGCGTGTCGAGACTGTGACGACCAGCGAGTGCCGGGGCAGTCGCTCACTGAGGGCGTTTGCGCTTCCTACCCGCCTTGGCGGGAGGAGCCTCGGGGACATCGCGTTTTCGCTTGCCGAGCTTCTTGCGGGCGTGTCGCTGGGGTGTCTCGGGTGGCTGCAACTTTCTCCCTTGCTTGTGCGGCAGGTCGTCCAGCTGCTTTAAATCGCGCGACCGGCGACCGGGGTCGACCTTGGTGTTCTCGACCATCACGCGGTCGCCGTGTTGGAAGCAGCGACCGGTTTTGCGACCGACCAGC
>JANOKO010001376.1:0-7430 GCA_031419335.1 Planctomycetota bacterium | reverse complement strand
CGGCGGGCGGGTCATCGTGCGTCGCCCTGTCTTGCCGGGCGAGGAAATCCTGTTTTTGACCAACGGCAAAACGCTCCACAAAGGCGTTGAAATTCAGACCGTCGGCGCGTTGCCGGTGCTGCCGCCGGGCCGTTCGCAATGGCGTTTCGAGGCAAAACTGGGGCAGGCGGCAGGCGTGTTTGGTAGCGAAATCGACCCGCTGGCTGGCCACACGTTTTTTGATTTTTCCCAGTTTGATATCGCCAGCGAGCGCGTTTTTGGCCGGTTTGATGAAAATGGACACTCCGCGCTGAAGCCGACGGGGTTCCCCACGTCGCAATCTCGCGTGTGCCCCCAAGTCGCCGGATTCTCCGAATCCGGCGTGGGCGATGTTCTCACCGCGCGGGCGTTCGGAAATTTCTGTGTTCGGGACGCTCGGTTTCTCTGTGAAAGTGTGCCCCGTAATGCGGTCGCTGAACCACCGGACTCGGAGAGTCCGGCGACTGTGTCGGCTTCGGCGCGGAGTGTCGGAAAAATGCAGGGGAAATCAGAACGTGTCCTCGGGGTGCTGTGCCTTCCCGCCGCTCGTTCAGCGGAATTCATCCGGTCAGATCCCCACCGTTGGATTGTCGAATTCCCCTGGGACTCTCGCGATTCGAGGAAACGCCTGCGGATGGCGAATCGATTCGACCGCCAAATCGATATCGAGTTGGGGCCAGTACAGGTGATCGGGGCTGGGCCACTCGACATCGGTCATTTGCTCGATAGTGGCTTGTTTGAACCACGGAAAGTCGACAAAGGGAAGCAGCAACTCCTCCCCACCGAGGAGCAGCCAAAACCCGTGTCGGGAGACCTGTGTGACTTCAACTGCCGAAGTGTTCGTTCCAGGCATCCCGGATCTCCTCAATGTGGGCCAACACAATCGCTTTCGCTTCACTCAACTGCTTCGCCGACAAGCCTGTATGATCGGCGAGCCCGACCTGCGGTGTCAGCCAGAACTTGGCCTCACCGTCTGGGTGAGTGACATGAACATGGATTCGTTCCTCTTCGCGAGAGAAGAAGAACAATCGATAGGAGCCATCGCGAGCAACGGTAGGTGACATGCGATGGCTCAGTGACGCGGGGGCTGGTTCCGCAGAAAATTGTCCGGAGCCAATTCGGGTAAGTCAAGACGTGTCCGACAAAACGCCACTCCGCTTGTCGGGGTGGTTCCCGCGATTGTGCGCGACTCGATATTCGTTGGTCTTTCGTAGCGCACAAGCGCGGGAACCACCGGGGCAAGCCCGGTGGCGGGACTTTTGTCGGACACGTCAAAGACCGCTACAGGGCCTGACTACGCCTTCTTCTTCCCCTTCGCGGGCGGAGCAAACCCGCGCCGCAGGGTGTTCTCGGTCACGTTCACCGGGATCAGGAACTGGAGCAGATAGTCCCGGCCTCCGGCCTTCGAGCCGATGCCGGACATCTTAAATCCGCCGAACGGTTGCCGCTGGACCAGGGCTCCGGTGATGGGGCGGTTGAGGTACAGGTTGCCAGCTTGCAGCTCCTGCCTCGCGCTGTCAAGGTTCTTGGGGCTGCGGCTGTAGACGCCAGCGGTGAGGGCGTAGTCGGTCTGGTTGGCGAAGTCGATGGCTTCGTCGAAGTCCTTGGCCTTGATGATGCACAACACTGGGCCGAAGATTTCCTGCTGGGCGATGCGGGAATCGTGCGGCACATCGGCGAAGACATGCGGGGCGGCGAAGTAACCTTCCTTGGCCAGGGCCTTGATGTCGATCGACGCAATCAACCGGTGTTCTTCGGTGCCCATCGCGATGTAATCGTTGATCCGCTTCTGGGCCTGCTCGTCGATGACGGGACCGAGGACCGTACCGGGGTCTTCCGCCGGACCGACGATGAGCGCCTCGACCGCCGGTTGCAGCCGATTGAGGAACGCCTCATACACCGATGCGTGAACGATCACTCGCGAACAGGCGGAACACTTTTGCCCGCTGTAGCCGAAGGCACTTTGGATGACTCCCACGACGGCCTCGTCGAGGTCAGCGTCTTCGTCGACGATGATGGCGTTCTTGCCGCCCATCTCGGCGATGACCCGCTTGACGCCCTGCTGCCGAGGATCGGTTTCGGCTGCCAATTTGTTGATCGACAGCCCGACGGCCCGCGACCCGGTGAAGGCCACGATGTCGACCTCGGAGTGCGAGACCAGAGCTGGGCCGACCTCTTCGCCGACTCCTGGAAGGTAGTTGACCACGCCGTCCGGAATCCCCGCATCGCGCAGGATCTCCATGAACTTAGCCGCGATCACAATCGACTGCTCTGCGGGCTTCATCACCACCGTGTTGCCGCTGACCAGCGCGGCGACCGTCATCCCGCACAGGATGGCCAGTGGGAAATTCCACGGGGCGATGACCACGCACACCCCGCGCGGTCGGTACAGATAGGCGTTCTCTTCGCCGGGCACATCGCACGGCAGCGGCGAATCGAGTTCCCGCATCAAGTGGGCGTAGTACATGCAGAAGTCGATCGCCTCGGCCACATCGCTATCGGCCTCGGCCCACGACTTGCCGCACTCATGGACTTCCCACGCAGCCAGCGTCAGCCGCTGGTTCCGCATCTCCGCGGCGATGACTTCGAGGTAATCGGCCCGCTGCGTCGCCGGTGTCCGCGACCACTGCCGCCACGCCCGTCGCGCAGCTTGGACTGCCTGGTCGGCATGATCTGGGCTGGCAGAGGCGGAAGTCCCGATCACCTGCTTCTTGTGCGAGGGGTTCTTGGAGGTGATCCGGGCGCGGGTGTCGACCGCCTTGCCATTGATGACCAGCGGGTAGTCGTTCCCGAGTTGCTCGGCCACTTCCTCAACGGCGGCTTGCATCGCCTCCCGGTTCTCCGGCACGCTGAAGTCGGTCGGCGGCTCGTTCGCGAACCCGGGCAGGGGAGCAGTCATGGCAGTTTCAACAGTCACGGGAGCAGCCTTTCGTTCAGCGTCGATCCGGGTTCCCACTTCTTCCGGATTCCGCAGCAGTTCATCTATGGGCAAGTCGCGGTCGTACGCATGCTTGAGGAACGAGTCGTTCGACGTGTTCTCCAGCAGCCTCCGAACCAAGTACGCCATCCCGGGCAGCATCTCCCCGAATGGCGTGTAGATGCGGACGCGATGGCCGCGTTCGGCAAACAGAGCCGCCTGCCCCTCGGCCATTCCGTACAGCATCTGGATTTCCCAGCCGTCCTTCGGCACGCCCAGTTGTTTCGCACAAGTGACGGCATGAGCCAGGCTCCGCAGGTTGTGGCTGGCGATCTGTGGCCGCAGCCAGGCCCGCTCCTCGAACAGTTTGCGGGTCAGCTTCTCGAAGCTGGCATCCGACTGCCACTTCTGCTGAAAGACCGGCACTTTCCAGCCGCGATACCCGGCATGGATCGTTTCGTAATCCCAGTAGGCCCCCTTGACGAGGCGGATCGAGATCGGCGTCCCGCGCTCCGCGACCCACTCACGAAAGGCCAGGAGATCCGCCTCCGCATCGGCGAGGTACGCCTGGATCACGATGCCCACATCGGACCAGTCGCGGAACTCGTCCTCCATCAGCACTTCGCGGAAGATCTGCTGCGTGAGCCCCTTGTACGATGACTGCTCCATGTCGACATGGACATAGGCATCATTCTCGCGAGCGGCTTGGAGGATCGGACGCAACCGGGCCTTGACGGCGTTCGAACTGCGGACCGGGTCGATCGGCTTGAACTGGCTGTAGAGGGCGGAGAGTTTGAGCGAGACTTGGCAGCGGGGGAGGAAGCCCGACTCGTCGCGGTCGAGGTGATCGTTCTCGGGCCACTTCTCGGTCTGCGGGGCCAGCGTGGTGATGAGGTCGAGGTACTGCTTCTGGTAGGCTTCGGCCTCTGGCTCGCTGATCACCGCCTCGCCCAGCAGATCGAGCGTGAACGCCAGTCCCGCCCGCCGCAGCCGATTGACGCTCTGGTACACCTGCTCGGCATTGTTCCCAGCGATGAACCGTTCGGCCATCTTGCGAACGTTGTTACGGGCGTTGACGGCCAGCGCCTTGCCCAGCAGTGAATCGGGGTCGGCCACTTCGAGGGCTAGCCGGGCTGCCAAGGGCAGATGCGACTGCACGTCTTCGAAGTATTCCTGCAAGTGCCGGGCGATCGACTCGCTCGACTTCAAGGTCGGCAAGACATCGACAAACCGGAACATCTGCACCTTGACCGTGGGGTCCGACATCGCCCATTCGAGCAGATGATCGAGCCACCAACGGCGGTCAAAGATCGTCGGTCGCCGGTCATCCAGCGCCGTCCACAACTCCCGCCCCAGTTGGAGCGTCTCCGCATCAAGCGAAGGCGGTAAGGATTTCGTTGCTTTCCGTGCCACTGTGTCTCGCGTCCGTGTGTCAGGTCCAACGTCGGGCCAGGTAGTTTAGGGAAACGCGGGTGCGTTGTCGTGTCTGGTCTTTCAGGTCTGTTCATGTTTCATGGAGTGCCCGGCCAGATTTTATAGCCAGTGGAAATCTCAGGCGGGCTTGAGGTTCCAAGATGACTGGCACTGGCAATTGTGATTTCGGTCCGAGCGGCACACCACCTCGTTTCGGGGACGTGGCGAGCCGATCCGTGGATTGCCCCTGACTTGCCCCCCGAAGCAGCTCTCGGGCCGTTCGCCGATCTCGCCATCAGCGGTAGCTGACTCCAGACCCGACGAGAGCTCACTGCAATGATTCACCGCATAGACGCCAAGGTTCGCAGAGGGCCTGATCCGCAGTTATTTCCACACCCACACCCACACCCCGCTTCTCACCGCTTTCCTCTGCGAAACTCTGCGCCCTCTGCGGTGCCACATTGCGAGAGCTGCGAGGTTTGCGGTCCAATCGCCAAAGAACTTGGCCAGACTCGTTCATGTCAATACTTGTCGGCGTCGAATCCATACAACCATCACAATTGACACAACGGGAAGTTTGGGTACTATAGGATCGTCTCTCAAAGACTCGCTGTCACAAGTCCCTCGTCGGCTCCCCGCATTGCATTCGGGAGTCCGTTATGGGGTCGACGTTTCATCCATCGCTGTGTCTCAAGCCTGTCGTAGTTGCACTCCTGGAACGAGCAGAGCGGTTCGCGAGCGACTGTCAGCACGATCACGCGGCAGCCTTCTTCCGCGCAGCAGTCGCCGCGGACCTGACCCCGGTCGCTCGCATCGCATACGGAGTCTTCTTGGCGGATTGTGAGCGGATCGTCGCAGCGCGGTATCAGTTGACCGAAGCCTGGGAGATGGCCAAACGCCTGGGGAATCCCACAGCGACGGCCTTGGCTTGCCACAATTTGGCGGCCGTGTACCGGCGCATGGGTATCTCGACCGCAGCGGACAGCTTTCAGCAACAAGCGATTCGAGCCCAGTTGGAAGTGGACTCGTTGTTGCCGCTTCCCGCATTTATCCTTGCGGGCCGGGCACTCGACC
Organism: Planctomycetota bacterium; assembly: GCA_031419335.1. Taxonomy (GTDB): domain Bacteria; phylum Planctomycetota; class Planctomycetia; order Planctomycetales; family Planctomycetaceae; genus TH-plancto1. Next base: position 2,008 of record JANOKO010001376.1, on the reverse strand, counting down.
TCGCAGCTCAGGAGTCGTACGCGGCAGAAAAACTGCTCCGGGCTGCCCAGGGTGATCGCCGTGAGGAGGTCTCCTCCCAGCTCAATGCGGGCGTGATCGCCTTCCGGCAGGGGCGAGAGTCTTTGGCAATGAGACGATTCTACGCTGCTTTTGAGATCGCACAGAGCCAGCAGGAACTCACAGCTTGTGCCGTTTTGTTGACCAACATTGCACACCTGCATCGCGATCGCGGTCAGTGGAGGAAAGCGGATGAATGCCTGGCTCTGGCTGAGTCAATTGATCTCGAAGCGGGCCGCCCTCGCTCCGTCCTCCGCGTGAAATCGTACCGCCGGGAACTCGCGCGGGGATTGGCGATGCTGAGCGCGGACCCGAGTTGGAATTGAGCACAGTAGATCCCCGATGCCGAAGGCTCGGGATGACGGAAGACGGACCGCCGCTGGCGGGGCGGCTGATCCTCGAACATGCAATTCGGCCAAAATCGCCGACCTGTACAGATAAATCCTTGCATCCCTGGTCTCGATCTCGATAGCCTGCTCCTTGTCATCGGAACAACCCTCCGATTCGGATGAAACGGATTTCGCCTCTCACAGGAGCTCAAGGATGAGCCAACTGCGCGTCTATCGCCACAGTCTCGCCGACGAAACCCCCCGGATCCTGTCATTTGCGTTCTATGCCCCGTTGATTCGGGCCGAGCGAGCCATGATTGCTGTGCGAGAGGCCCGGCTGCGGCAAGAGCGGGTGTTTCGTCCGCAAACAGTTTGCGCTGCGACTGTTTCACTGCGATTGTTCGATGGGCTGTTTGGAAGTTAACAGCGGAACTGTCCAGGCACAGATGGTGGCGCTGGCGTCACTCAACCCGCGTTCCGCGAGTCCCACGACTCAACCACTCTGACGATGTCCTCCTTGAAACGCATCTCCGACATCCCTCAGTTGCCAGCGCGAGCCGTCGACTCGCACAAGGGCAGCTACGGTCGCGTGGTCATCATCGGTGGCAGTGTCGGGATGAGCGGAGCGATCTCACTCGCGGGACTGGGTGCGTTGCGAGGGGGTGCTGGATTAGTGTACTTGGCCTGCCCCTGCTCCATCTGGAGCGCGGTCGCCGCCATCGAGCCGTCTTATCTGACCGTCCCGCTCCCTGAAGATTTGCAGGGTCGTCTCGCGATTGCCTCGATCCCCGAACTCATGGCCGCTTGCCAGAATGCAGACGCGGTGGGGATCGGCCCGGGCCTGGGCCAGTCTGAGGAGCTGCGGGAAGTCGTCACTCAGATCGTGCGCGGAGTCGATGTCCCCTGCGTTATGGATGCGGACGCCTTGAATCTCCTGGTCGGCCAAATGGACATTCTGGACGGCGCACGATCGATCCGTGTCCTGACGCCTCATCCGGGAGAGTTCGCGCGGCTGACCGGTCTGACGATTCATCAAGTCCAAGCGAGTCGTGAATCACTGGCCGTCGAGTTTTCCCAGCGTCACCGGATCATACTCGTCCTGAAAGGTTCAGGGACGATCGTCACCGATGGGCATCGAATCTTTATCAACCGCACGGGCAATCCCGGCATGGCGACTGGTGGGACCGGGGATGTGCTGACCGGGCTGATCACTGCATTGATCGCGCAAGGGGCCGACCCTTTTGATGCCGCGTGCCTGGGTTGCCATCTGCATGGTTTGGCCGGGGATCTGGCAGCAGAGGAACTCAGCCCGCCGGGGATGATCGCCTCAGACCTGCCGAAGTATTTACCGAGGGCATGGAAGCAGTCCTGATTGCAGACCGGCGAACATCTGGACTCGCGAATTAACCTTTTTTCCCGCGAGCGATGGATCGCTGGCGTTCCTCAGCGGTCAATTCATAGACCGTCCGCAGCAGTCGCTCGGCTGCCGGCGTGAACAGACAGTCGCGTCGCCCCATCGCGGTCCTCGCAGCCACCAGACTCGGTTCGAGTCCCTCGGGAATCTCTTCAATCGCTCCATGCCAAATCCGCGAGAACGACGGGATGTGCTTGGGCAACAGTCG
>JANOKO010001375.1:0-1603 GCA_031419335.1 Planctomycetota bacterium | reverse complement strand
GAACTGGTCGTACGGCTGGTTCTGGTTGAGCGACTCGATGACCCAGTCACGATACCGCCAGGCGTTCTCGCGGATGTGGTTGCGTTCGTAGCCTTGCGACTCGCCGTACCGCACCACATCCAACCAGTGCCGCGCCCAGTGTTCGCCGTAGTGCGGCGAATCGAGTAACTGATCGACAAGCGTTTCTAAGGCCCGGGGATCAGCGGATTGAGCGAACTCCGCGACCTGTTCCGGACGTGGGGGGAGTCCGAGTAAATCGAACGAGAGCCGACGCGAGAGCGTGCGACGGTCGGCTTCCGCAGCGGGTGCGAGTTTCTGGGTTTCCAGCTTGGCAAGCACGAAGGCATCGATCTCGTTACGGACCCACTTCGATGTCGCGACTGGCGGAACCGCCGGTTTTCGTAGCGGCTGGAGCGACCACCAGTCGTGCCCCGCGCGGCGGTCGGTCGAGGTGCCAAACCGGTTAATCTCCCGCACCGGCCAACCGGCCCCCTGCTCGATCCACTGCCGCAGAGCCAACTGGTCATTCGCACTCAGTGGCGGTCGTTTCTGGGGCATTTCACCCGAGACGACATGCTGCATCAGTAAGCTCTCGGTCGGGTGGCCCGCGACGAAGGCGGGTCCGGTTTCGCCGCCCTGAGTCATCCCCTTCCAGGTCGCCAAGTCCAGTCCCCCGCCCGCTTCGGTGCCGTGATGACACTCCAGGCAATGCTTCGACAGGATCGGGGCCACCTGCTTCGAGAACAGCTGGGCAACGGCGGGAGTGACCTCGGGCAGGGGTGTCTCCGGCTCGGCCATTGGTTCCGGAATCTCGCCGACCCCGCGCCAGATTTCGATCCCGGATAGGTTCGCATGCCCACCGCTGGTCGTGAGGACGACTTGCTTCGAGTCGCCGACTTGCACCACGTACGGCCCGAGCCTGACCCACTCCCCCGCTGTCCCGCTCTTCTGGTCGGGGGCCACGACCGTGCCATCCAGCGCCAGCGAATACGTCTCGGAGTTGTTGTCCTCCCACACATAGACTCGCAACATGTACGGCCCAGGCTCCATGTCGCGCAGCTCAATCCGAGCCTGGGTGTTGTAACGACTGGAGCGGATCATCTCGGCGAAGGCGGACTCGGCCTCGGGGATCAGCGGGACCGATTGATTCTCAAACGTTGAGTCGCGAGTCTGTACCCACGGGGAGTCATCCCCCGACCAAGTGCGGCCCGCGATGATGAGTGCCGGTCCTCCCAGGTTGACCGCCCGATAGAACTGCGGGGTCGCGCGCTCTTCGGCTTTCGAGTCCCGCAGTCCAGTGCCGATCACCACAGCCCAGCAGAGAACCCACAGAAAAATCCCATATCGCCTGTGGCATCGAATTCCTTGCCAATTCATGGGTCAACTCCGGTCAATTCTCATCATGCCGCTCATCCAGCATAACGGATCGTCTTGGTTCCAACATCCATTGGAGAGATTCGATGCGAGTGTGAGCGCGTTCACGGAACGGCACTCCTAATCACTGCGGATCTGGGGCAAAGGTCTTCACTCACTTGAGCTTGCAGTCCCTTAATGATTGCCTCACAGTCCTCTGTGTGAACCAGTCCCTCACAGCATGTCCGAC
>JANOKO010001374.1:0-4928 GCA_031419335.1 Planctomycetota bacterium | reverse complement strand
CAGATCCTCACCAACCTGATCGGGAATTCGATCAAATTCACCTCGCAGGGGGGCGTCCGTGTGGTGTCGCGTGTCGTCACGAATCGGCAACAGCAGGCGCTGGTGATCGATGTCATCGATACTGGCATCGGCATGAAACCAGAGACGCTCGGGCGACTGTTCAATGCCTTCGTGCAGGCCGACAGCAGTACCACGCGCAAGTTCGGCGGGACCGGACTGGGACTGGCCATTAGCCGCAAGTTTGCCCAGGCGATGGAGGGGGACATCACCGTCACCAGCGAACTCGGGAAGGGCACCACCTTCACCATCATGGTCCCGCTGCTGGCTGCTCATGATGCTCGATGGATTGATGCGGAAGCTGCGGGACAGGAGTTCCGCAAGAGCCGAGCCTCGCGCGGCATCGATCCGTCTCAGCTACGACTCAAAGCGGCCCGCGTCCTCGTGGTGGACGATGGAGAGCCGAACCGCGAACTGATCCAGCTCGTATTGCGTCGAGCGGGACTGACTGTCGACGAGGCGGAGAACGGGCAGGAAGCCATTACTGCCATTCAAAAGACTTCGTACGATGTCGTCCTGATGGACATGCAGATGCCGGTCAAGGACGGCTACACCGCGACCACCGAGTTACGACAACTCGGTTACACGATGCCGGTCATCGCCCTGACCGGTCACGCGATGAAGGGAGACGAAGACAAGTGCCGGACCGCGGGGTGTACAGGGTATCTCACCAAGCCGGTCAACATTGACGAACTGCTGCGGACGATTGCAGAGATCGTGGGTCGCGATGCGTCTCGCCCGTTGCCGGTGCCCGCGATTCAGACGACGAAACCCAGCGGTCAGATCGACCGCATCGTGGACGCGGTCTGTATGGCCACCGTCACTCCGGTCCAGGCCGTCAAGACCGACGAGCCGCATCCTCTCGTCTCGACACTTCCGATGAACGATGCCGAGTTCCGAGAGATCGTGGTCCGGTTTGTCAGTCGGCTCGATGCCCAGGTTCTCAAAATGCGGGAGGCCCTGGCGGACAAGGATTCGCAAGAGTTGGCCAATCTCGCCCACTGGCTGAAGGGAGCTGGCGGGACCGTCGGCTTTGGGATCCTCAGTGAACTTGGGCGCGATCTGGAAACGACCGTCAAGTCCCGCAACTGGGCGGGCTCGGGAGACTTGCTCGATCAGGTTGAGTCCCTCTCGCAACGGATCGTGGTGCCGGAAATGTCACTGGTGTGAGGCACGAATTGGCCATTCGATCGGTTTCGAAATCGTTGTTCACTTCAGAGGTTGTGAACACTCATCGTCACTGATCAAAGTGAATCCAGAATGAGACTCCAATTCACTCACACAGTGATCACGACGTGACCCGCCCAGTAAGGCTTCTGGATCAGTGGAAATCAGTGGAGTTCAGAGCGGTTTCAGATCCGGTCTTTACACATGGAATTCCCAGCCGCAAACTGCCTCCCCAGGGCACAACATCCGACGCCCCGATGGGGCCGGACCCGATAGCCCAGGGTCAGTTCCCCGACGAATATCGGGGAATGCCGCCCTGGGTCAGGAGGCCACACTGCCGATCGAAGCCCTGAAAGGGCGGCACCATTGGGACGGCTCGGGGTCACGCCCTTTCTGGGCTGGGTGCAGCTCTGTGGTGTTCGCGGACCCAGGGCTGCGCGGCTCGACTGGCGTCGTTCTGCTCCGCCCTGGGCTATCGAGTGCGGCCCCTTCGGGGCGAGGAGGTGGCGGTTTTTATGGCTGGGAGTGTGTAAAGCCCCAGCGTAGAACCGCTCGAGTGTTCTTGTCACAGACCGTTCATTCGGGTGTGAATCCGGAAATCGACACGATCGGGATTCTCTGAACGAAACGTCGCAAAATTGCCACCCGCCTTAGATGCCAAGATCCTCTGTCGTTTCCTGGAGCTACACCTGAGATACGGGGCGATATCCTCTGCCCTCTCGGAGTTAGACATGATCACCGCAAACGCCAATTCAGATGCTGTTGCTCACACGAGTGCCAATCCAGCACACCGCCCCTCGGGAGCATCGCTCCAGCGCGTGCTCGACACCAACGCGGCCAAACGCTTGGCAGAGACGAAAAGCTCCCGCATCCTGATTGTCGACGACGAAGAACTCAACGTCCGCATCGTCCGCAAGTACCTCACCGATGCGGGATATACCAATTTTGTCACGACATCCGATTCGACCGAGGCCATTGACCTGGTTCGCAAGGAGCGGCCCGACCTGATCCTCCTGGATGTGATGATGCCCGAGGTCAGCGGCATCGACATCCTGCACCTGATGCACCTCGATGACCGGCTGCACCACATCCCCGTCGTCGTGCTGTCCGCAGCCACTGACCGCGATGTGAAGCACATTTGCCTGGAGTTGGGAGTGTCCGACTTCCTCAGCAAGCCAATCGATCCCATCGAACTCCTGCCTCGCGTGCGGAACACCCTTCAGAACAAGCAGTATCGCGATCAACTGGCAGTCCATGCCGGGAAGCTGGAAGATCAGGTCCGGCAGCGGACTGCCGAACTGGCCGCCTCTCGCGAAGAGATCGTTCACTGTCTAGCTCGTGCCGCAGAGTACCGTGACGATGACACTGGTCACCACGTCATGCGCGTGGGTAAATATGTGGGTGTCATCGCCCGTGAAATGAACTTCAACGAGTCCCGCGTCGAGGTTCTGGAACTCGCTGCGCAGTTGCACGACATCGGCAAGATTGGCATCCCCGATGCCGTTCTGCACAAGCCCGGCAAGCTGGATGACGAGGAACGGGCCACCATCAACACACACTGTGCGATCGGTAAGCAGATTATCCAGCCACTCACACCGCACGAGTGGGCCATCCTCAAAAGCCATACCCGCCTCGGCTCCAATCTGCTGCATGTCAGCAGTTCGCCACTGCTGATGTTGGCCTCCCGCATTGCACAAACCCATCACGAGAAATATGACGGCACCGGATACCCGCTTGGACTCAAAGGCGAAGATATTCCCATTGAAGGGCGTATGACCGCAGTGGCCGATGTGTACGATGCGTTGAGTACGAAGCGGGTCTATAAGGATGCATACCCACGTGAGAAGTGTTTCGAAATCATGTCCGAGGGGCGTGGCACACACTTCGACCCCGTGGTCTTGGAGGCTTTCTTCAGACGTAGCGATGAGATCATTCGGGTACAAATGGAATATATGGACCCCCATTGAGTGTGTGTAGGACGGCCTTTCCAGGCCGTCCCGAGCGGTGTTCACCGGCGAATGCCCAAGTGCTCGATGCGGGGAACGATCCTTCGGGTTCTGCACTGAATGAGTCAGGGGGATCGGAGTCTGCCAGGTGCCGGAGGATACAGACTGGAAAGACCGTCTTACTTCTTCGCACTCTCCAGAAGGAACCGCATCAGATCGCGGGAGTCGGATTCATTGAGCAACTCCCCAAAGTTGGCGGGCATGAGCGAGATGTGGGAGATCGTTTGCGACTCGATCTCGCTCTTGGTGAGTGAGAACTCCTTTCCCAAGCGATCAGCGAAGTAGAACGTCTCCCCTTCCATCCGTCGGGGAAGACCGAGCAGGACCAGCCCCTCGGTGGTCACAATCGTGGCCGATCGGAACGCTCCATCGACGTTGCGGTTCGGGGCGAGAATGTCTTCGAGAAGTCGGTCGAGGCCGCGGATACCGATGCCATCAAGCTGCGGCCCGATCTTCTGCCCTTCGCCACGCATCTGGTGGCAAGCGATGCAATGCTTCTTGAACAGTTCCAACCCCTTGACCGAGTTCCCCTCGTTCGAGATGCAGTCGGCCTTCCGCGCTGCGAGCAGCTTGGCGGTCGCCTCATCTTCCGAAGGGAGGTCTTTCGTTAGCTGCTCCACTGCCGTGTTGAGTTCGGCGCTGTTGAGGGCCGTGAGCCGCTGGGCGATCTCGGGACGACGAAGGAGTTGGGCCGAGACGATCCCGCGACGGATGAAGTCGATCAGCAGCGCGGCGCTTATCGGTCGCTGGCTGAGCTGAGCAGCCATGGTAGCCTGGCTCTGCTGCGGTGCCGATTGCAGAATGGTTTTGAGATCATCCGTCAATTCGGGGTAAGCTTTTTTGTCCGCCTGAGTCTCGGACAAGCTTTGGAAAATCCTCACCCGCTGCTCGGGGGACCAGAGATTGCTGGCCACCGCCGATGCCATGATCGTCTCCATGGGATCGGCGTTCCCCGCAACCATCGCAACAGCCGCCCGCGTCCGAGTCGAGAGGCTCGCCTGGGGATCGCGGATCACATTGGAGAGCAGATTCGCAGCTTCGGCGATCTGATACCGCCGAACGAGCTGGGCGATCGCCGCAAAGGAGTTCTTGCTGTCGCGCGGGTTGAGCCCCTCGATCGAAAACCGGCCCACAGCCAGCCAGGCGAAGGCGGCTCGGTCGTCGCCATCGGTCACTTCGAGATAGCCCCGGCGACCGGCGAACTCCTTCAAGTCCCACTCAACCCGCTGGGCCAAGTCGTTCCTCGGCGGCAGCGTCTCCTGGATCACTTCATTCGTGACCGCATCTCGCAGCCGCACCACATTGTTCGGTAAGTTGGGCTTGTCGGGATGGTCGTTGTGACCGGCAATCCAGAAGCTGAGCGTCGGTGGCAAGTCGAAGGCATCCGACTGGAAGACACCGGTCTTCTGTTCGCCGCGAATGATGCTGTTGAAGAACGGGCTGGCTTCGTTGCCATCCGCCGAGGCTCGCAGCTGTGGCACGAAGACCTCCTCGGTATCGAGCGTGACTCCGCCGAGTGGCCGAGCGAGCCAACCGAGTTGATCGCGCGGGAGCGTCTTCAGGGCGGCGACACAAACATCAGCCACCCACTGCCGCATCACATCCGGCGGCTCGATCCCTCGAGTTCGCAGCCCCTCATCGATCGCGGACAACTCGGTCAGAGAGTCGAGGGGGTTCTTCTGCGAATGTTCACGCAGG